>JAEYTQ010000296.1 GCA_023433965.1 Pseudomonadota bacterium
CATCTATCGCTAAGCGTCAGCAACGGGCGGCGGCCGTCCGCCGCCCGTTCCAGTTTCACCCAAAGCGATATCGCGCAGGGCTCGGCCCCGAAAATTGGCCAGGGAATTGGCTCATGGAATTGGCTCATGGCTGACATTGTAATCGCGCCGACCAAGGCCAAGCCGCAGCTTCGCGAAGCGACCACCTGGGACCAGGTCAAGCACAACAGGAACTGGCTCGGCTTCTGGTTCATGATGCCGGCGATGGCGTTCCTGATCCTCTTCCTGGCCTATCCGCTCGGGCTCGGCATCTGGCTGTCCTTCACGGACACGCGCATCGGCAGGGTCGGGCAGTTCATCGGCACCGAGAATTACGAGTGGCTGTGGGACGATTCCATCTTCTGGCTGTCGGTGTTCAACACGCTGCTCTACACCTTCGTCGCCAGCGTTCTCAAATTCGCGATCGGGCTCTACCTGGCGCTGCTGCTCAACGAGCACATGCCGTTCAAGGCGATGTTGCGCGCGATGGTACTCATCCCCTTCATCGTTCCGACCGTGCTCTCCGCGCTGGCGTTCTGGTGGATCTTCGACTCGCAGTTCTCCATCATCTCCTGGTCGCTCAGGCATCTCGGTCTGATCGACCAGAACATCAACTTTCTCGGTGATACGACTTGGGCCCGCATCTGAGTGATCTTCGCCAACATCTGGCGCGGCGTGCCGTTCGTGGCGATCACGCTGCTCGCGGGCCTGCAGACGGTGTCGCCGTCGCTCTACGAGGCGGCAACGCTCGACGGTGCCACGCGCTGGCAGAATTTCCGCTTCATCACCTATCCGCTGCTGACGCCGATCATCGCCGTCGTGATGACCTTCTCGGTGCTCTTCACCTTCACTGACTTCCAGCTGATCTGGGCGATGACCCGCGGCGGCCCGGTCAACGCCACCCATTTGATGGCGACCCTTTCCTACCAGCGCGCGATCATCGCCGGGCAGCTGGGCGAGGGGGCCGCGATCTCCAGCGCCATGATTCCATTCCTGCTTGCCGCGATCATGGTGTCCTGGTTCGGGCTGCAGCGCCGCAAATGGCAACAGGGAGAAAGCAATGACTGATCTTCCTGCCTCGAAGCTGGATCTCAAGGCCGTCATATCGGCGCCGGCGCGCGTCGATAACAGCGAGGGCATGAGCTATTTGCAGTCGGTGCCCCGCAGGCTCGTGACGCTCTATCTGCCGCTCACGATCATCGTCGTCGTCCTGCTGTTCCCGTTCTACTGGATGGCGCTGACGTCGGTGAAACCGGACGAGCAGCTGCTCGATCTCGACAAGTACAATCCGTTCTGGACCTGGAATCCGACCTTCAAGCACTTCCACAAGCTGCTGTTCGAGAGCTACTATCCGCATTGGCTCTGGAACACGATGTATGTCGCGATCTGCGCCACCATACTGTCGATCGTGGCATCGGTGTTCGCGGCCTATGCGATCGTGCGCTTGCGCTACAAGGGCGCCAATCTCGTCGGCGGCTTGATCTTCCTCGCCTACCTCGTGCCGCCGTCGATCCTGTTCATTCCGCTTGCCACCGTCGTGTATCAGTACGGCCTGTTCGATTCCCCGCTGGCGCTGATCCTGACCTATCCGACCATCCTCATCCCGTTCTCGACCTGGCTGTTGATGGGCTATTTCAAGACCATCCCGTTCGAGCTCGAGGAGTGCGCGCTGATCGACGGCGCGAGCCGCTGGCAGATCCTGGTCAAGATCGTGGTGCCGCTCGCAATTCCCGGCCTCATCTCGGCCTTCATCTTCTGTTTCACGCTGTGCTGGAACGAGTTCATCTATGCGTTGACCTTCCTGCAGTCGACCAGCAACAAGACCGTGCCGGTCGCGATCGTGAACGAGTTCGTGGATGGTGATATCTATCGCTGGGGTTCGCTGATGGCGGGAGCCTTGGCCGGCTCGCTGCCGCTCGTGATCCTTTACGCTTTCTTCGTGGAGCATTATGTGTCGGCGATGACCGGCGCCGTGAAGGAATGATCGCGGGGCTTGCCGGGGGGCGCGTCGGGGATGGCGCGCTCCGGCCAATAGGAAGGAGTTGAGCTCTTGCACATTCTGGTTCTGGGCGCCGCCGGCATGGTCGGCCGCAAGCTCTGTGAACGGTTGCTGCGCGACGGTCGGTTCGGCAAGAGCGACATCACCAAGCTGACCATGCATGACGTGGTCGAACCGAACATGCCGGAGAAGGCCGGTTTCCCGGTCGAGACCGTCTCGGGCGATTTCGCAGTCCCCGGCGCGGCCGAGAAGCTGATCGCCGGCCGGCCCGACGTGATCTTCCATCTCGCCGCCATCGTCTCGGGCGAAGCCGAGCTCGATTTCGACAAGGGCTATCGCATCAATCTCGACGGCACGCGGATGCTGCTCGATGCAATCAGGCTCGCGGGCGACGGCTACAAGCCGCGCGTGGTCTTCACGTCGTCGATCGCGGTGTTCGGCGCGCCGTTCCCGGATGCGATCGGCGACGAGTTCTTCCACACCCCGCTGCTCAGCTACGGTACCCAGAAGGCGATCGGCGAATTGTTGCTCGCCGACTATTCGCGCCGCGGCTTCCTCGACGGCATCGGCATCCGCCTGCCGACCATCTGCATCCGGCCGGGCCTGCCCAACAAGGCGGCCTCAGGCTTCTTCTCCAACATTCTGCGCGAGCCGCTTGCCGGCAAGGAGGCGATCCTCCCGGTATCCGAGGACGTCCGCCACTGGCACGCCACGCCGCGCTCGGCGGTCGGCTTCCTGCTCCATGCCGGCACCATGGATCTTGCCGCGGTCGGCCCGCGCCGCAATCTGACCATGCCGGGGCTTTCGGCGACCGTCGGCGAGCAGATCGCCGCGTTGAGGCGGGTCGCCGGTGAAAAGGTCGCCGCCCGCATCAAGCGCGAGCCCGATCCCTTCATCGTCGGCATCGTCGGCGGTTGGCCGCGCAATTTCAACGCCAAGCGGTCGCTCGAGCTCGGCTTCACGACCGCCGAGAAGAACTTCGACGACATCATCCGCATTCACATCGAAGACGAGCTCGGCGGCAATTTCGTCGCCTGACCTCCGACAGAGCGGGCCCTGGTGATGGCGAGCGTTGCTTGCATCGGCGAATGCATGGTCGAGCTCCGGCAAGCCCAGGGCGGTGCGTCTGCCGGGCAGGGGCAGGGCGGCGGCCTGTACTCGCGTGGTTTCGGCGGTGACACCCTCAACACCGCCGTCTACCTGGCCCGGCTCGAGATCAAGGTCGACTATCTCACTGCGCTCGGCGACGACGCCCTGAGCGACGAGATGATCGCGGCCTGGACTGCGGAAGGGGTCGGCACGCGGCGCGTCGTGCGGCTGCCGGGCAAGTTGCCCGGCCTCTACATGATCCAGACGGATGCAAAGGGCGAGCGCCAGTTTTTCCACTGGCGCGACAGCGCGGCGGCGCGCCAGCTGATGAGCCTGCCGGAGACGGACGAGCTGCTCAATTCGCTCATGAGCTACGACGTCGTCTATCTCTCCGCCATCACTCTTTCGATCTACGACGGGTCCGGGCGAGATCGTCTGTTCGCCGCGATCAAGCGCGCCCGGCTGCTCGGCACCCGCTTCGTGTTCGACACCAATTTCCGCGCACGCGGCTGGCCCGATCGCGACGTCGCGCGTGAGGTGTTTGCCACGGCATTGGCCGCCGCCGACATCGTGCTGACCTCGACCGAGGACCTTCTGGCGCTTCATCCCGGCGAGAGCAACGACCAACTGATGGCGCGCATTCCGAGCCCGGAGCTGGTGTTCCGCCTCGCCGAGCCCGTGAGCCTTTTGCGCTTCCCCGGGGGGGCGAGCGAGGTCCGTGCCGAGCCGATGGCCAGGCCGGTGGTCGACACTACCGCGGCCGGCGACAGCTTTGCCGCTGCCTACATCGCGGCCCGGCTCGCCGGCGCCGAGCCGGTCGAGGCGGCCCAGGCCGGGCATCGCCTCGCCAGCATCGTGATCTGCTATCCCGGCGCCATCATTCCGGGCTATGCCATGCCGCCGAAAAAACGGCACCGGCCGACCGCCTCCCGCCAGGCAACCAAGTGAAGAAGCGACGGTAACGATGACCACGGCTGCCCAACAGAATCACCTCGTCGCGCTGTTCAAGGCCGCGACCGTCATCCCCGTCCTCACCATCGAGCGCATCCAGGATGCCGTGCCGCTGGCGCGCGCGCTGGTGGCCGGCGGCGTTCGTACGCTGGAGGTGACCCTGCGCACCCCCGTTGCGGTCGAGGCGGCGCGGGCGATCATGGCCGAAGTGCCCGAAGCGGTGGTCGGCATCGGCACGATCCTCAATCCGGCCGACTTCACCCGTGTCGAGAAGCTCGGCGTCGCCTTCGCCATCAGCCCGGGCCTGACCCCCGATCTCCTCAAGGTCGCAACCGACAGCTCGTTGCCGTTCGCGCCGGGCATCGCCACCGCCTCCGAGCTGATGATGGCGCTGTCCCACGGCTTCGACGTGGCAAAATTCTTCCCGGCCGAGCAGGCCGGCGGCATCAAGGGCCTGCGCGCCCTCGGCGGGCCGTTTCCGGGCGTGCGGTTCTGCCCGACCGGTGGGGTCGGCGAGGCCAATGCGGCGACCTGGCTGGCCGAACCCAACGTGGTCGCGGTCGGCGGGTCCTGGCTGTGTCCGACAGCGGAGATCCGGGCCGGGAACTGGGCCGGCATAACTGCCATCTGCGAGCGGACCGTCAAGGCGCTGAAAGCCGCGTGAAGTCTTGCCATCCCTGGGCTAAGACTTAGCTCAGGAAGAGGCCTCCAGGG
>JAEYTQ010000375.1 GCA_023433965.1 Pseudomonadota bacterium
ACGCTGTCCTCGACCGCGGGCCGGGCGCAGCAATTGGCCACAGCGGTTGCAACCGGCTCGGAGGCGGCCTCCAGCAACGTTCATTCGGTGGCATCGGCGGCCGAGGAAATGTCGTCCTCGGTCCGCGAGATCGGCCGTCAGGTCCAGGATTCCAGCAGGATCGCGAGCGAGGCGGTCAGCCAGGCGCATGCCACCACCGAGCGTGTCAGCGAATTGTCGCGGGCTGCATCGCGGATCGACGACGTCGTCGAGCTCATCAATGCGATTGCCGGCCAGACCAATCTGCTGGCGCTCAATGCCACGATCGAGGCGGCGCGGGCGGGCGAGGCCGGCCGCGGCTTTGCGGTCGTGGCTTCCGAGGTCAAGGCACTGGCCGAGCAGACGGCCAAGGCAACCGGTGAGATCGGCCAGCAGGTCGGCGGCATTCAGGCCGCCACGCAGGATTCGGTCAGCGCGATCGGCGAGATCAGCGGCACCATCGCGCGTCTGTCGGAGATCGCTTCGGCGATTGCGGCGGCCGTCGAGCAGCAGGGCGCGGCGACTCAGGAGATCGCCCGTAACGTGCAGCAGGCCGCCCACGGCACACAGCAGGTCTCGTCCAACGTCGGGGACGTCCAGCGCGGCGCCTCGGAGACCGGCTCTGCGTCCTCGCAGGTGCTCTCCGCGGCGCAGATGCTGTCCCGCGACTCCAACCGCCTCAAGCTCGAGGTCGGCAAGTTCCTCAACTCGGTCCGTGCCGCCTGAGACAGGCAGCCGATGTGATTTCCGCAGTGCGATAGCAGGGATGTGAATATCGATCCCCGGGTCGGGATTGGCCTTTCGGTGGTGCTCGGGTAAAGGGAAATACGGGATCGCCGTGGGGCCGATCCGTATTCTCGCTTGATCCGGAACTGCTTGGCGCATGATTGCTCTGGTCCGTATTGCCCTGAGCCGGCCCTATACTTTCGTCGTGCTCGCGCTTCTGCTGCTGATCATCGGACCGCTGGCGGCGCTGCGGACCCCCACCGACATCTTCCCCGACATTCGCATCCCCGTGATCGGCGTGGTTTGGCAGTACACCGGCCTGCCGCCCGACCAGATGGCCGGCCGCATCACCACGCCGTTCCAACGCGCGCTGACGACGACGGTCAACGATATCGAACACATTGTCGCCAATTCCTACACCGGCTTTGGCATCATCAAGATCTTCTTCCAGCCCAACGTCGATATCCGCACCGCCAACGCCCAGGTCACCGCGATCTCGCAGACCCTGCTGAGGCAGATGCCACCGGGTGCGACACCCCCTTTGATCCTGAACTACTCCGCGTCCACCGTGCCAATCCTTCAGGTGGCCCTGTCAGGCGACGGGCTCACCGAGCAGAATCTCGCTGATATCGGCATCAACCAGCTTCGTACGCCCTTGGTCACGGTGCCGGGCGCGGCGATTCCCTATCCGTTCGGCGGTAAGCAGCGCCAGGTCCAGATCGACCTCAATCCCACGGCGCTCCAGGCCCGCAACCTGTCTGGCCAGGACGTTGCCAATGCGCTCGCCGCCCAGAACCTGATCACGCCCGTGGGCACCCAGAAGATCGGCCAGTTCGAGTACAGTATCCAGCTCAACAATTCGCCGCTCCGGATCGAGGAACTCGGCAACCTGCCGATCAGGACGGTCAACGGCGCCATGGTCTATGTGCGCGACGTCGCGACCGTCCGGGACGGCAATCCACCGCAGACCAACATCGTCCATGTCGACGGCAACCGCTCGGTGCTGATGATGGTGCTGAAGGCGGGAGCGACATCGACGCTCGATATCATCGCCGGGATCAAGCAGAAGGTGATCGAGGTCAAGGACCAGATGCCGGAGGCGCTGAAGATCAACTTCATCGGTGATCAGTCCGTGTTCGTCCGCGGTGCGATCCAGGGCGTCGCGGTCGAGGGCGTGATCGCGGCGCTGCTCACCAGCGTCATGATTTTGCTGTTTCTCGGCAGCTGGCGCTCCACCATCATCATCGCCGTATCGATCCCGCTGTCGGTGCTGGGCGCTATCATCATGCTGTCGGCGATCGGCGAGACGCTGAACATCATGACGCTCGGAGGGCTCGCGCTCGCAGTCGGCATCCTCGTCGACGACGCCACCGTCACGATCGAGAACATCAACTACCATCTGGAGCAGGGCAAGCCGGTCGAGCAGTCCATACTCGACGGCGCCAACCAGATCGTGACGCCGGCCTTCGTGTCGTTGCTCTGCATCTGCATCGTGTTTGTGCCGATGTTCTTCCTCACGGGCGTCGCGCGCTTCCTGTTCGTGCCGATGGCGGAAGCCGTGATGTTCGCGATGATCTGGTCGTTCATCCTGTCGCGCACGCTGGTGCCGACCATGGCGAACTACCTGCTCAAGGCGCATGTCCATCACGAGGGCGGGCCCCCAGCATCGCGCAATCCCTTGGTCTGGTTTCAGCGCGACTTCGAGGCGCGGTTCGAGCGCATCCGCGGTGGTTATCACGGCCTCCTTGCCATGGCGTTGGCGCACCGCGCGGTGTTCGTCATCGGCTTCATCTGCATCGTCGGTGCGTCCTTCGCACTGGTGCCGTTCCTCGGCCGCAACTTCTTTCCAGCCGTCGATGCCGGCAACATTCTGATGCATGTCCGCACCCAGGTCGGCACCCGAGTCGAGGAGACCGCGAACCAGCTCGCCGATATCCAGAAGGCGGTGCGCCAGCTGATCCCGGGCGAGATCGAAACCATGACCGACAACATCGGCATGCCGATCTCCGGCATCAACATGACCTACAACAACACCGGCGTGATCGGCCCGCAGGACGGCGACATTCAGATCAAGCTGAAGGAAGGCCACAGGCCCACCGAGGAGCATGTGCGCGTGCTGCGCGAGCAGTTGCCGCGCCTCTTTCCAGGCGTGAGCTTCGCGTTCTTGCCGGCCGACATCGTCAGCCAGATCCTGAATTTCGGCGCGCCGGCGCCGATCGACCTGCAAATCCGCGGTGCCAATGTCAGCGCGAATTTCGCCTATGCCAACAGCCTTCTGGCGAAGGTCCGCAAGATTCCCGGCGTTGCCGATGCGCGCATCCAGCAGTCGCCGAACAATCCGACCTTCAACATCGATGTCGACCGCACCCGCGCCCAATATGTCGGCCTGACGGCGCGCGACGTCACCAACAGCCTCGTGGTCAATCTCGCCGGCTCCTCACAGGTAGCGCCGACCTACTACCTCAATCCCGATAACGGCGTGTCCTACTCGATCGTGATGCAGACGCCTCAATACCAGATGGACTCGCTGAGCGCGCTGCAGACGTTGCCGATCACCGCGGCCGGCAATGCGCAGTCGCCAATCCTCGGCGGCATTGCCGACATCAGGCGCTCGACGTCGAGCGCGGTCGTTTCGCAATACGACATCCAATCGATGATTCAGATCTTTGCCACGACCTCGGGCCGCGATCTCGGTGCGGTCGCCGCCGACATCCGCCAGTTGATTGCCGATACCGCGAAGGACGTGCCGAAGGGCTCGTCCGTGGTGCTGCTCGGCCAGGTGCAGACCATGAACAGCGCCTTCACCGGCCTGCTGTTCGGCCTGCTCGGGGCCGTCGTGCTGATCTACTTCCTGATCGTCGTGAACTTCCAGTCCTGGTCCGATCCGTTCGTGATCATCACCGCGTTGCCGGCCGCGCTCGCAGGCATCGTCTGGATGCTGTTCATGACGGAGACGACGTTGTCGGTGCCGGCGCTGACCGGCGCGATCATGTGCATGGGCGTTGCCACCGCCAACAGCGTGCTCGTGATCTCCTTCGCCCGTGAGCGCTACGAGGAGCTCGGCGATCCCATGGCCGCCGCGCTCGAAGCCGGCTTCGTCCGGTTCCGTCCGGTGCTGATGACCGCGCTCGCAATGATCATCGGCATGGCGCCGATGGCGCTGGGGTTGGGAGAGGGCGGCGAGCAGAATGCGCCGCTCGGCCGGGCTGTGATCGGCGGCCTGATCTTTGCAACCTTCGCTACGCTGATGTTTGTTCCCGTGGTGTTCAGCATGGTTCACAAGAAGCAAGGCGCCAAACCCGCCGCCTCATTGGAGACTCCGCATGTCGCCCACTGAACCCCGCTCCCCGGTCTCGCATCGGAAACTGGGCATCGTCGGCGTGGTGGCGCTGATTGCGGCAGGCCTCGTCGTCGGTACCGGTATCCGTGCCCGCGAGGATCAGGCGTCCAAGCTGAAGGAATGGACCGACGACCAGGCCGTTCCCAGCGTGGCTGTGGCGCTGCCCAACGCCAAGAACCCCAGCGCCACCATCGATCTGCCGGGCCGGCTGGAAGCCTACTACCGAGCCCCTATCTTCGCGCGCGTGTCGGGCTATTTGAAGAGCTGGAGCGCGGACATCGGCGCGCGCGTCAAGGCCGGCCAGGTGATCGCCGAGATCGAGGCGCCCGACCTCGATCAGCAGCTCCTGCAGGCTCGCGCCGACCTCGCCAGCCAGCAGGCCAGCGCCCGGTTGTCGGAGGCAACGCTGAACCGGCGCAAGACGCTGGTCGCCTCCAACTTCGTCTCCGCGCAGGAGATCGACGAACGCACCGCTGACCTCTCCAACAAGAAGGCCGCCGTCAATTCGGGGCAGGCCAATGTCGAGCGGCTGGAAGCGCTGGCCGGCTACAAGAAGATCACGGCGCCGTTCGATGGCGTCGTCACCGCGCGCGACACCGACGTCGGCGCGCTCATCAATGCCGGCGGCGGTTCCGGCCCGGCGATGTTCGTGGTTTCGGACATCAGCAAGCTGCGCGTCTACGTCAACGTGCCGCAGAACTACGTGCCGGCAATCAAGATCGGGGCCAAGGCTATCATCACGCTGCCGGAATATCCCAACCGGACTTTCCAGGCGACGGTGGAGGCTTCCTCGCAGGCCGTCGACGTCGCGTCCGGCACCACGCGCATGCAGCTCGGACTGGATAATTCCAGAGGCGAGCTGATGCCCGGCGGTTATGCCAGCGTGAAGCTCGGCCTTCAGCGTGACTCTGCGCCGCTCAGCATTCCCGCCAGCGCCCTGATCTTCAACGGCAGCGGCCTGCGTGTGGCGACGGTCGGTGCGGACGACAAGGTCCTGTTCAAGAGCGTGACGATCGCGCGCGACCTCGGCCGCGAAATCGAGCTAGCCTCGGGGATTGCAGCGGATGACCGCGTCATCACCGCCCCCCCGGATGGTCTCTCGGATGGCGATGCGGTCCGCGTCGTCGGCGCCAAAGGCAAGCCGGCGACCGCGTCGGAGAAGCAGGCGCCAAAGAGCTAGGACGGTCTCGTGCCCCGGACGCGGCGCAGCACGAAGTGGTGCGCTGCGAGCCGGGGCCCATCTCTCCTCGGTGTACTTTGTGGCTTTCCAGGTCCCGGCTCTGCGGAGCGGCATTGCATGCCGCACCGCGTCCGGGACACGAGAGGGAGTCACGCCACCCGCCATTCCGGCACGCCGTCAGCCGCCATCGTGATGTCGCCGAGCGATCCGACCGGGGTGCGATCCATGTCGAGCAGATGCGCCAGCGTTGCGCTGTCGCTCGCCGGAATCCGCGCCAGCGTGCGCCGGTCATCTTCCGTGCGCAGCATCACCACGCCGTGCTCGACGTCGCCACTGCGGCCATAGAGCACCGTGAAGCTCTCGACTTCGCCCTTGCCTTTGGCCTCGGCGACGAACTCCGGCACGGCGCGCTTGTTGCGGTCGGCCTGCCCTTGCACGCTGGTCTCCTGCGTCAGCGTCTCGCGCGGCGGTGCCTTCGCCACCACCAGTGCGTGGTGCTTGGTGACGAAGCCGCCCTGACCGTAGAGCAGGCCGAGTTTTGCGCCGTCGCGCATACACCGCACCATCGCGCAGGCCGCATGCGTCATGTAGGTGTTGAGCGGGGCGCCGAAGAAGGTGAGGCCGCCGGTTACGGTCGGCTGCACGTCGTCGCCGAGCCCCAGCGTCCGCCGTGCCATCTTGGGC
>JAEYTQ010000357.1 GCA_023433965.1 Pseudomonadota bacterium
CGGTCGCCGTTGCGGAACACTTCGCGCGGCAGCATCTCGTCGCGGCGGATGATGGCTTCGCCGCGGCCGAGATCGACGATCACGCTGCCATATTCGACCCGCTTGACGACGCCGTTGACGATGTCGCCGATGCGGTCCTTGAATTCCTGGTATTGCCGGTCGCGCTCGGCCTCGCGCACCTTCTGCACGATCACCTGCTTGGCCGACTGCGCGGCGATGCGGCCATATTCCAGCGGCGGCAGGGTGTCGGCGATGGTGTCGCCGACCTGGGCGCCGGGATTGGCGCGCTGCGCGTCCACCAGCGAGATCTGGTTGGAGTGGTTCTCGACCTTGTCGACCACCAGCATGTGGCGCGACAGCCGCAGCTCGCCCTTCTTCGGGTCGATCTCGGCATGAACGTCAGTTTCGCTGCCGTAACGGGCCCGCGCCGCCTTGGCGATGGCGTCTTCCATCGCGGCAATGACGATGCCGCGGTCGATCGATTTCTCGCGTGCGACGGCGTCCGCGATCTGAAGCAATTCAAGTCGGTTGGCGCTGACTGCCATGGCTAGTCTCCTTGGTCAGGATCGGTCTCGCCGCGCCGCGCGCGTTCGGCGGCAAGGCGATGCTTCTTCGTGTTGGTCGGGGCCGGCTTCTTCTTCGGCCTGGTGTTCTTGGTGATCTTCTCGCTGATCTTGGCGTGCGGCGCCTGCGGCGGCTCGAGCCCGAGATTGCGGCGCATCTCGCGCGCCTCGGCCTTTCCGCGGCGCATGGATTCGGCGATCAGCTCGTCGGTCAACACCAGCCGGGCCTCGCCGATATCTTCCATCGTCAGCAGAACGTCGGTATCGTCACCCGCCTTGACGTCGTCGCGGTGCAGATGCACGCGGTCGCCCTCGACGGCGCCGAGCGAACCACGGAAGCGCTTGCGTCCCTCGTGCGCGACAGCCATCTCGATCTTCACCAGATGTCCGGCATAGCGCTCGAAATCGGAGCGGCGCACCAGCGGACGGTCGATGCCGGGGGAGGAGATCTCCAGCCGATAGGCACGATCGATCGGATCGGCAACGTCGAGCACGGGCGACAGCGCCCGCGAGATCGCCTCGCAATCCTCGATCTGCATCGAGCCGTCCGGCCGTTCGGCCATGATCTGAACGGTACAGCCGGCTTCCCCGGAAATGCGAATCCGCACCAGGCGATAGCCCATGCCCTGAAGCACGGGGGCAGCGACCGCGGACACCCGTGCCGCGGCGCCCGGCTCGACCACGAGCCGCGGCTCGGCCAGCAATTCGGCATCCGTGGAACCTGAGGTCGGTTCGGTCATGGCAGGGGTCAAGGCGCTCGTTGGTTAGGGCTTGGGTTAAGGCTTGGTTAATCTCAAAGCCCGCTTAGGAACTCTCCCGACGACGCGTCGGGTCGCATCCTCCGCCAAGCCGCGCTCAGGTAACAAAAAAGAGCGGGTCCTTGCGGGCCCACTCTCACTACGCGGATCGTATGAGAAGATGAATAGGCGCTGATATAGCGCTTTCCGCCCTCCCGGACAAGGCCCATTGCAGCGGGAACGGGCCTTTTTGCGCCGGCCCGCGGACCCCGCGCAACGCTTCCTTCATCAAGCGGGCCTAGATTTCCCGATTGTGGGGCGGCTTGAACCAAGGGCGCACCCGCGGCGTGCCCCGTTCGAGTTGCGTTTCATGACCGTTGCCACGTCGCTCATTCCTGGACTGGACGATATCGTCAAGCGCGGCGACCCCAGGCGTCGTGGCGAGATCGCGCGCGCCATTTCCCAGTTGTTCTTCCAGGACGCGGAAAAGCTCCGCCCCGAGCTGGTCGATCTCTTCGACAATCTCCTCGTCGATCTCGTCCCGCACGCCGAGCTCGCCTCGCGCGCCGATCTGGCCGAGCGCTTTTCGCGCCTGAACAACGCGCCGCCGCACCTCGTCAATCAGCTCGCGCGCGAAAACGAGATCGCGGTGGCCGGCCCCGTGCTCCGCCGCTCGCCGGTGCTCGACGACGCGGCTCTGGTCGAGATCGCCCGCCTGAAGGGCCAGGGCCATCTGCTGGCGATGACGGAACGTCCCGCCTTGTCGCCCGTCGTCACCGACGTGCTGGTCGAGCGCGGCGATCGCGACGTGGTGCGCCGTGCCGCGGCCAATGCCGGTGCGGCGTTCTCGCCAGGCAGCTACTCCGAGCTGATCAAGCGCGCGGCGCAGGACGGGGTGTTGACGCTGAGGATCGGTCAGCGCAACGACCTGTCCGGCGAGCACCTGAAGCAGCTGCTCGACGGGACGCTCGACGTCATCCGTCGCCGCCTCTCCACCGTGGTCAATCCCGCCCGCCAGGCCGAGATCAGGCGCGCGATGGCGGCGATCGAGGAAGCGGCCCTGCCGCCGGGCCCGCGCCGCGACTATTCCGCGGCACAGCACACCGTGCTGACCTTGCAGCGCGAGGGCCATCTCGGCGAGAGCGCACTGCTCGGTTTCGCCAAGGCGCACAAATATGAGGAATCGATCGCCGCGCTTTCGGCGCTTTCAGGCGTTCGGCTCTCCGTGCTCGATCGCCTGATTGCGGGCGATCGCTACGATCCGCTTCTGATCCTCGGCCGCGTGCTGAACGTCGGTTGGCCCACGGTGCGCGCCCTCATCCTGCTCTGGTACGGGCCGAACCGCACGCCGGCCGACGCCGACGTCGAGGCCGCGCGTCTGAACTTCACGCGCCTGATGCCGGCGACCGCCGAACGCGTCGTGAATTTCTGGCGCAACCGGCAGACGATTTGAAATTTTTCTTCCGTCATTCCCGGGCGCGCGAAAGCGCGAACCCGGAATCTCGAGATTCTCAGCTGTGCAAGCGTGCACCATAGTTCGATGCTGCGCATCGCCCCGGAATGACTACGTTCTTCTGAATCGTAGATAAGCCGCCTTGCGTCCTTCGCGCGCGGCCTTCCTGCCGTAGCGCGTCATGGTGTAGCCCGGCCATGGCTGCCGGAAATCGTCGGCGCGTTCGGCAAGCCAGACGAAGTCCTGCGAGCGCGCGAGATGCGACAGCGTCCAGGCGCAGTAATCGTCGATGTCGCAGACGAAACGGAACTCGCCATTCGGTTTGAGCACACGCGCCATCGCCGCGATGGTGCGGTCCTGCACGAAGCGCCGTTTCCAGTGCCGCCGCTTCGGCCATGGATCAGGATGGATCAGATCGATGCGCGACAGCGAATCTTCCGGCAGCCAGGCCAGGAGTTCGGCGGCATCACCAGCGAACAGGCGGATGTTGCCGATGTTGGCGGCCTCAATCTGCGCGAGGATCTTCGCCATTCCGTTGACATAGGGCTCGCAGCCGATGAAGCCGGTGGTGGGGAAGCTTTGGGCCTCGGCGGCCAGATGCTCGCCGCCGCCGAAGCCGATCTCGAGCCTGACATCTTGGGCCGCGGGATCGAAGATGTCGCGCGCATCCGCCGGCGCCTCAGCGTCGATGTCGAGCGCAAGATGCGGCAGCAGCTGCTCGATCAACCCGGCCTGGTGCTGCCGGAGCTTGTGGCCCTTGCGGCGCCCGAAGAAGGCGCGCTCGCCCTCATCGCGATCGGGATCTGATTTGCGGTCGCTCATCGGAGTGTCTGATACAGGCGATAGAGCAGTCGCGCCCGCGGAGCGAGTGAGGGGACATAGAGCTGCTCGTAATGGGTATGCGCGCCCTTGCCGTCGACGCCGAGCCCGTCGAGCGTCGCGGTGTGCGCGGCCGTGAAATTGCCGTCCGAGCCGCCGCCGGTGTGAGTGTCGATCAGCTCGAAGCCGATCTCGCTGGCGAGCGCCCTGGCATGCTCGTACAGCGCGGCGCCGGCGCGGCTCTTCTCGTAAGGCGGGCGATTGAGCTCGCCCGTGACCTTGACGGTGACGCCGTCGGTCTTCGAGGTCAGAGCGAGTATCCTGCCGACGAACTCGTCGGCGTCCCCCAGGCTCACGACGCGCAGATCGACTTCGGCGTAAGCCTCTTCCGGCGTGACGTTGGGACGCGTGCCGCCGCGCACCACGCCGACATTGACGGTGATGCCGCGCGCGGAATCGTTCATCCCTTCCAGGG
>JAEYTQ010000364.1 GCA_023433965.1 Pseudomonadota bacterium
CCGCCTGCGCGACCGCGTGCTGAAGCTGCAGAAGCATTTTGCCGACGTCAACGAGGACGTCCGCCAGGTGCTGATCTCCGCCGACAAGATCGAGAAGCGCGCAGGACGAATCGAGGAGCTCGATTTCAGCAAAAGCGATGGCGACGGCCCGCACCTGGTGGCGACGAGCGCGGGCGAGCTGTTTTCAAGGAAGCTCCAGGCGGGTGAGTGACGCCGAGTCGTCATGGCGGGGCTTGTCCCGGCAATCCCTGGCTTTCTGACGGCACCAGGAACATGGATGCCCGGGACAAGCCCGGGCATGACGAGCTTTTGTGGAAGAGGCAGCGCCACCAGAATCTGCTAACACGCCCCCATGACTGCACCCGACGCGACCTCGTCTGCCGACGCTCCCGCGACCTCCTGGCGCGACAGCCTTGTCGTTTACCTGCAGCCGCGGGTGCTGATCGTGCTGTTCCTCGGTTTCTCCTCGGGCCTGCCGCTGGCGCTGTCGGGATCGACGCTGCTGGTGTGGATGGCCGAGGCTGGGCTCGATCTCGGAGCCATCGGGCTGTTTGCGCTGGTCGGAACGCCCTACACTTTGAAATTCCTGTGGGCGCCGCTGGTCGATGCGCTGCACGTGCCGTTCTTCACGCGTGCCTTCGGACGCCGCCGTGGCTGGCTGGTGTTTTCGCAGCTGCTGCTGATCGGCGCGATCCTGCTGTTGGCCCTCACCGATCCGGCGCGTTCGCCGCTGTTCGTCGCGCTTGGCGCGCTGCTGGTCGCGACGATGTCCTCGACGCAGGACATCGTGGTCGATGCCTTCCGCGTCGAGAGCCTGCCCGAAAGCGAGCAGGCCGCGGGCATGGCCGCCTATGTTGCCGCCTATCGCATCGGCATGCTGGTGTCGACCGCGGGCGCCCTGTTCATCGTCACCGGCTTCGAAGCGATCGTCCCTCGCGGCGCGGCCTGGATGTGGGGCTATGTGGTGATGGCGGCTCTGGTGCTGATCGGCACGGCGACGGCGCTGGCCGCCACCGAGCCCGCACAATCCGAGCTCGCCGAGACCGCCGCGCGGGGCGAGGACGCGCTCACGCGGGTGTTCCATGCCGCGCTTGGCGGGTTCTCGGAATTCCTGCGACGCAAGGAAGCATGGGTGGTACTCGCCTTCGTCGTGCTGTTCAAGTTCACCGACGCCTTTTCCGGCAACATGACCGTGCCGTTCGTGATCGACATCGGCTTCACGCGGAACGACTATGCCGTGATCGTCAAGGGCGTCGGCATCGTGGCGACCCTGGCCGGCGGTTTTGCCGGCGGCTTCGTGGCCCGGCGCTATTCGGCGGCCACGAGCCTGTGGATCGGCGGCATCGTGCAGGCAATGTCCAACCTGTCGTTCTCATGGCTTGCGCTGCTCGGCGTCAAGGAATGGGCGCTCACCCTCGCCATCACCTCCGACAACTTCTGCAACGCCATCGGCACGGTGATCTTCGTCGCCTATCTCTCGGCGCTGTGCCAGAATCCGCTGCACACCGCGACCCAATATGCGCTGCTGACGGCGTTCGCCGCCGTGGGACGCACCTATCTGTCGTCGGGCGCAGGCTATCTGGCGAAGGCGACGGGCTGGCCGATGTTCTTTGCGATCTCCGTCCTCGTCGCCATCCCGAGCCTGATGCTGCTGGCGTACTTGCAGAGGCGCGGCCATTTCGAAACGCTGGAGCAGGTGCGGGGGTAAGCACAGGGGTCATGCCCGCTAAGGCGGGCACCCACTATTCCAGACACAGCACTGATGAATCGCGAGGGCCGCTGCGTACTGGGTCGCCCGGTCAAGTCGGGCGACGACACGTAAATTGCGGAAGCTGAGTTGCGCGCCCCTTACTGCTTCTTGATCAGGCTCCACTTCGTGATCACGGCCTCGCTCATCTGGCCGGGATCGCTGGCGCAGGCGACCTCGTCGACCTTGACGGAGATTTCCTTGCCGACGAAGGATTTCAACTGCGTGGTCTGCGCCTCGCTGGAGGTGACGAGCTGGAAGGTCTCGGGGCCGGTCTCGAGATTGCAAAGTCCGTTCGGCGGCGGCAGGCGGCGCGGCTCCGAGGTGATCTGGTAGGTCGCGACGCGCTTGCCGTTCTTGACGTCGCGTACCTTCATCGCATTCAACTCGGCGGACAGCACGTCGCCGGTGTTGATCGGCTTGCCGGGCTTGGAAGGGGGCGGCGTCTCGTCACCCTGCTGCGCTGAGATGGCCGGGCTCACCAGCACCGTCATCATCGCGACCAAAGCCAAGCGCGTGGCGAAAAGTTTCGTCATGTCGTCCGTTCCGTGAAATCTATGGAGGGGGATTCTTGTTTTGACGCGTTTTCTTCACGCGAACCGGTATCCACTTCGCTCGAAAACCGCTCTAGAACAGGGTACGCTGCCGCATCGCAGCCGATAGCGTACCTTCATCGAGATAATCAAGCTCGCCGCCGACGGGAACCCCGTGGGCGAGCCGCGTCACCTTCACATTGGCGTCCTGAAGGAGGTCGGTGATGTAATGCGCCGTGGTCTGGCCGTCCACCGTGGCATTGAGCGCCAGGATGATCTCGTGCACCTGCGAATCATGCGCGCGCGCCACCAGCGCGTCGATGGTGAGGTCCTGCGGGCCGACGCCGTCGAGCGGCGACAATGTCGCGCCCAGCACGTGATAGCGCCCCTGGGTGGCATTGGCCCGTTCCAGCGCCCAGAGGTCGGCGACATCGGCGACGACGACGATGATGGAAGGATCGCGCTTCGGATCGGTACAGACGGTGCAGGGATTTTGCGTGTCGATGTTGCCGCAGGTCTTGCAGACCTGGACCTTGTCCAACGCCACCTGCATGGCCGAGGCCAGCGGCATCATCAGCGCTTCGCGCTTCTTGATCAGGTGCAGCGCCGCGCGCCGCGCCGAGCGCGGGCCGAGGCCCGGCAGCCGCGCGAGCAGCTGGACCAGCCGCTCGATCTCGGGACCTGCAACCGCACCCATTTTACTGGCCGAACAGCCCCGGGGGCAGGCCGAGCCCGCCGGTGAGGGCCTGCATCTTCTCCTGCATCGCCGTCTCCGCCTTGCGGCGGGCATCACCGAGCGCGGTGACGAGCAGGTCTTCCAGCACCTCGCGCTCCTCCGCCTTCATCAGCGAGGGATCGATCCTGACGCCCTTGACGTCCATCTTGGCGGTCATGCGCACGGCGACGAGACCGCCGCCGGAGATGCCTTCGACCTCGACGTTGGCGAGCTGGTCCTGCATCTCCTGCATCTTGGATTGCAGCTGCGCCGCCTGTTTCATCATGCCGAGAAAATCAGCCATGGGTGCTCGTCCTTGGAAAAGATCCGCTCAGAGATCGTCATCGGGTTCGGAACCGTCGGGCGGATCGTCGCTGCCATAGTCGGCATTGATATTGGTTTCCGGCGCTTCGGGGGCAAGCCTGCGGACCTCGACGACCTTGGCGCCGGGGAAACGCGACAGCACCTCCTGCACGCGCGGATCGGCTTCCGCGGTACGGGCATGCTCCTGCTTGGCGGCCTGGTTCACCGAGCGCAGCGTCGGCTGGCCCTGCTCGTTGGAGACGATCACGGTCCAACGCCGGCCGGTCCACAGCTCGAACTTCTTCGCGAGCTCCGAGATCATGGTCTTGGACGCGTTGGGCTCGAGCGCAACTTCGAGGCGTCCCTCCTCGAAACGGACGAGGCGCATGTCGCCTTCGAGCGCGCTCTTGGTCATGATGTCGCGCTTCTGCCCTGCGAGCGCAACGAGCTGGGTGAAGCTCGTGATACGCAGCTGCGGCGCCGCCCCTTGGGTGTCAGGCGCGGGCGCCGCCATCTGCGGCCGCGCGCCACCACCGAACGAGGACGGCGCTGCGGGCATACGGACCGGCGCGGACGTCACCGGCGCCATGGACGCAACCGGCGCCGACGGCGCGCTGCGCGCCGCACCGCCGCCGCCCGCGACCGGCGAGCCGCCGCCGTTCTGCTCCAGCATCCTGATGGCTTCGTCGGGCGTCGGCAGGTCGGCGACATAGGCGATGCGCACCAGCACCATTTCGGCCGCGGCAGCGGGCCGCGTCGCGGCCTGCACCTCGGCGATGCCCTTGAGCAGCATCTGCCACATCCGCGACAGCACGCGCATCGAGATCTTCGCAGCGAAGTCCTTCGCGCGCACGCGCTCGGTCTCGCCATAGGCGACGTTGTCGGCGGTCGCGGGCACGATCTTCACGCGGGTGACGAAATTGACGAACTCGGCGAGATCGGAAAGCACCACCACCGGGTCAGCGCCGGTGTCGTACTGGTCGCGGAATTCGGCGAACGCGGCGGCGATATCCCCGCGCGCCAGTGCATCGAACAGCTCGATCACGCGGGTGCGGTCGGCGAGGCCGAGCATCTGACGAACGGCGTCGGCGCGCACCAGGCCAGCAGCATGCGC
>JAEYTQ010000549.1 GCA_023433965.1 Pseudomonadota bacterium
GTCAACGCAGCGGAATAAACTGAACCGATGGAGATGGAACGGCGAAAAGAGATGAGCAAGCCGCATTGGCGTCCGGCACACCGATCCGATCTGGCCGCGATCGGCGCCATCGCGGCCCGGATCCATCCTGATCTCCCTGAAAGTCCCGAGGTGTTCGCGGAGAAGATGCGGCTCTATCCCGACGGATGCCGCGTGCTCGTCGCCGATGGTGACATTGTCGGCTACGCGCTGGCGCATCCCTGGATGCAGCTCCGGATTCCGCCGCTCGACACTTTCCTGCGAGAACTGCCCGATCGTGCGGATTGCCTCTACCTCCACGATGTCGCCGTGCTGCCCGATTTTCGCGGCGGCGTGACGCGCGCTTATCTTGCCGGGCTTGCGGAGCTGGCGGGCGCATCCGGTATAGCAACGCTCGCACTGGTCTCGGTCTACACCACGCGGCCATTGTGGGAGCGTCTCGGCTTTCGCGCCGTCGCGTCGGATGCGGCGCTGCGCGCGAAGCTCGCCTCCTACGGCGAAGGCGCGACCTACATGCTGCGCGGCCTCGCTGCGACGTAACGTCCTCCCCCGACCGCCTTCCGGCTCACGCGGGCGTGAAACCGCGGCCTCGAACCGGGTCCGATCAGCCTCCGTCGAAGGTGTGTGCGGGCCCTTCCGGTCTCGCCGAACCGAGACTGGAGAATGTCCATGAAACTCACATTGTCAAAAGTTGCTTTGATTGCATGCGTTGGCATGGCCGCGTTCACCGCGACCAGCGCCAGTGCGGCACAGTACCGGACCTATGGCTGCGACACCGCCTTCTTCGAAGGCTGCAGCTTCCTGATCGAGACGCCGATCGTCGGCAGAAAGCCCACCAGCGTCATCCATCGCGACACCTCGCCGATCTACATGAAGCAGACCGACCCGCGCTCCAGTTCGTCGATGCGTGAGGGCGGCGGAGGTGGCGGTGGCGGCGGAGGTGGCGGTGGCGGCCGCTGAGCCGACCTGACCTTTCGGATGATGCCGCCGCTCCAATCCGGCGGCATCATTCGCGTCCCTGCTGAAAGGTGCCAGTTCAGCCGCGATGCTTTTTCTTCTTCATCTTTTTTCCGGGCGCGCCCTTCGCGGGCCACGGTGTGACCGATGGCTCCGCCTCACCCGGCTTGTTCTTGTGCTTCTTTTTCTTGCCGAAAGACGGAGCATCTTCGAATTTCGGCCCGCGCTCGCCGTGAGCCTTGCCGCGCGGCTTGAATTCGCTTTTGTCGCGCGGACGGTCGTCACGACGTTCGCGATGATCGCTGTCGCGACCCTCGCGCCGCGGAGCGCGGGTGCGCTCTTCCGAAGATTCCTGCCGCTGCGAGGCGTCCGCCATCGGCTCGATGCGGATGCTGTCTTCCTTGTCCGGACGCTTGATCTTGGCGGCGAAGGACTCCGCGACCCGCTCGGAAATCTCGAACTCGGTGGTGGTGTCCATGATCTTGATGGCGCCGATGTCGCGCTTGTCGATGCCGCCGCGGCGGCAGATCATCGGCAGCAGCCAGCGCGCCTCCGCATTCTTGCGCCGCCCGATCGCGGCGCGAAACCAGACGCTGCCCTCCGCCATGCCGTGCTTCGCCGACGCCTTTGCGGACTTCGAGCGAGGTCTCGCAGGACGATCGTCGCCACCTTCGAACCTGTCGCGGCCACGCTCATCGCGCGGCCGGGAAGCCCTCTCGCCGGGATCGATGATGTCCTCGGGCGACGGCAGCCGTGCCCGGTAAAGCCGCGCCAACGCGGCGGCGATGTCCTCGGCCGAGCGCTCGGCCAAGAGCGCCTGCGCCAAAGCCAGATCATCGGGGGTGGTCTCTTGGGTGAACAGCACGTCCTTCATGCGCGCATGATCGAGCTTGCGGATCTCGTCGGCCTGGGGCGCAGTGCCCCAGGCTGCCTCGACGCCGGCGAGATCGAGCAGCAGCTCCGCGCGGCGCCGCCGGGCGGGCGGCACCAGGATGACGCTCGTTCCCTTTCGTCCCGCACGTCCGGTGCGGCCGGAGCGATGCTGCATCACCTCGGCGTCGTTGGGCAGGTCGGCATGGATGACGAGGTCGAGGCTCGGCAGGTCGATGCCGCGCGCGGCGACATCGGTCGCGACGCAGACGCGGGCGCGTCCATCCCGCAGCGACTGTAACGCCAGGGTCCGCTCGTTCTGCGTCAATTCGCCCGACAGCGCGACGACGGCAAAGCCGCGCTCCAGCAGCGCCGCCTGCAAATGCCTGACCGCATCGCGCGTGCTGCAGAACACCAGGGCGCTCGGCGCCTCATAGAAGCGCAGCACGTTGACCACGGCATGCTCGACGTCGACGGGTGCGATGCGGATCGCGCGATACTCGATGTCGGCGTGACCGCCCTCGTCGCCGGCGACCTCGATCCTGAAGGCGTCGCGCTGGTATTGCCTCGCCAGCGCGACGATGCCGCGCGGAAACGTCGCCGAGAACAGCAGGGTGCGACGCCCCGCCGGCGTGGTCTCGAGGATGAACTCCATGTCCTCGCGAAATCCGAGATTGAGCATCTCGTCGGCTTCGTCGAGCACGACCGCCTTCAGCTCGGAGATGTCGAGACGGCCGCGGCGCAAATGGTCGCACAGCCGCCCGGGCGTGCCGACGACGATGTGCGCGCCGGCGGCGAGCTCCCGCTGCTCGCGCCGCGGATCCATGCCCCCGACGCAGGAGACGACGCGCCCGCTCGCATGCCCATAGAGCCAGGCCAGCTCGCGCTGAACCTGAAGCGCGAGTTCGCGGGTCGGCGCCACGATCAGGGCGAGCGGAGCGGCCGCAGGTCCGAACTGCTCCGCATCATCGAGAAGATTTTTGGCGATGGCCAATCCGTAGGCGACGGTCTTGCCGGAGCCGGTCTGGGCCGACACCAGAAGGTCGCGGCCGGTGGCTTCATGGGCGAGCACCGCGAGCTGGACGGGCGTCAGTGAATCATAGTTCCGCTCAGCCAAAGCGCGGGCGAGCGGCGGGGTCAGGGCCGGAAGAGACACGGAATGGGAAACCTTGGTTAATTCAGGCGCGCAAAC
>JAEYTQ010000610.1 GCA_023433965.1 Pseudomonadota bacterium
GAAGCGCAGCGTGCAGGCCTGGTAGATCGCATCGACCGGGCTGAGCCCACGCTTTCGCTGCTCCTCGAGCGCGAAATCCACCAGCATGATGCCGTTCTTCTTGACGATGCCGATCAGGAGGATGATGCCGATGATGGCGATGACGCTGAGGTCCATATGCGCGGCCATCAGCAGCAACAGCGCGCCGATGCCGGCCGACGGTAGGGTGGACAGGATTGTGATGGGGTGGATCAGGCTTTCATAGAGCACGCCGAGGATGATGTAGATCACGACCAGTGCGAGCCCGATCAACAGCGGCGTCCCCTTCAGCGAAGCCTGGAAGGCCTGCGCGTTGCCCTGGAACGAGGTCGCCAGCGACGCCGGCTTGCCGGTGTCCTTTTCCATCTTCTGGATCGCGGCCACCGCGTCGCCCAGGGCCACGCCGGGCTTGAGATTGAACGAGATCGTAACGGACGGAAACATGCTCTGGTGGTTGATCAGAATCGGCGCCGGCTTGATCGCGGTGTGGACGAGGTCGCTCAAGGGGATCTGCTTGCCGCTCGATGAACTCACGTAGATGTCCTTCAGCGCCTCCGGGCCGTATTGGAAGCGCGGATCGACCTCGAGAATGACGTGATACTGATTCAACGAGGTGAACATGGTGGAGACGATGCGCTGGCCGAAGGCGTCGTCGAGCGTGTTGTCGATCGTCGAGGGGAGGACGCCGAAGCTCGAGGCGACCTCGCGATCGACTGTGATATCCAGCTTCGGGCCGGCGTTGGCCTGGTCGCTGGCAACATCGGTAACGCCGTCGATTTTGCGAATCCGTTCGAGGAAGATGTTAGCCCAGTGAGTCAGCTCGTTGGAATCGGCGTCCGTCAGCGTGAATTGATACTGTGTCTTCGACAGCCTCGCGCCGATGGTGATGTCCTGCGCCGCCTGCATGTAGAGGGTGATGCCCTGAATATGGGCGAGCTTCGGTTTGAGCCGATCGATGATCTCGTCCGCGCTCGCCTTGCGTTCCGGCTTCGGTTTCAGGATGACGAAGACACGCCCCTGGTTGAGAGTCGCCGTTGGGCCGCCGGGGCCGATATAGCTCGCCACCGACTGGATCGCGGGATCCTTCAGCAGCACATTGACCAGCGCCTGCTGGCGCTCGGACATGGCAGGAAAGGAGATGTCCTGCGAAGCCTCGGTGACGCCTACGATCTGCCCGGTGTCCTGCTGCGGGAAGAACCCCTTCGGGATGATCACGTAGAGGTAGCCGGTCAGGGCAATGGTGCAGAGCATCACCATCAGCGTGGCGAATCGGTGACGCAGCACGATCCGCAGGCCTCGTGTATATAGTGCGAGCAGAGCGTCGAAGCCGCGCTCGAACGCGAGATAGAGCCGGTTGTGCTTCTTGCGCGATTCGTCCTTGAGCAGGCGCGCGCACAGCATCGGCGTCAGTGTCAGCGAGATGACCAGTGACAGCAGCAGCGAGGCCGTGATGGTGATGGCGAACTCCTGGAACAGCTTCCCGACATAGCCACCCATCAGGAACAGCGGGATAAAGACCGCGATCAGGGAGAGCGTGATCGAGACGATGGTGAAGCCGATTTCGGCCGATCCCTTCAGCGCTGCCTGCATCGGCGTCAGGCCTTCCTCGAGGTGACGCACGATGTTCTCGATCACCACCACGGCGTCGTCGACCACGAAGCCGACCGCGATCGAAAGCGCCATCAGCGACAGATTATCGAGGCTGTAGCCGAGCGCATAGAGGACGGCGAAGGTGCCGACCAGCGATAGCGGCACGGTGACCGCGGGAATGATCGTCGCCCAGAAATTGCGCAGGAACACGAAGATCACCATCACCACCAGCGCCACCGTCAGCAACAGCGTGAACTGGACGTCCTCGACGGAGGCGCGGATGGTCTGCGTGCGATCGGCGGCGATCGCCACCTTGACCGCGGGCGGCACGGACGCCTGCAACGTCGGCAGCAGCGCCTTGACGCGGTCGACCGTCTGGATGACGTTGGCGCCGGGCACCCGCTGCACCGCCAGGATGATCGCCGGCTGCTTGCCGTACCAGCCGGCCAGCAGATCGTTTTCGGGGGCGTCGATTGCATATCCGATGTCTCGGATGCGTACCGGCGAGCCGTTGCGGTAGGCGATGACGAGATCGTCATAGGCCGACGGCTTGAGCAGTTGGTCGTTGGTGTTGAGCGTGTAGGTGACGCGTGGGCTGTTCAGCGTGCCCTTGGGCTGGTCCACATTGGCCCCGGAGATGACGCTGCGGACGTCCTCGAGGCTGATGCCGCGGGCGGCCAGCGCCTGCGGGTTCACCCGGATGCGGATGGCGGGCTTCTGCTGGCCACCGATGCCGACGAGGCCGACGCCCGGGATTTGCGAGATCTTCGGCAGCAGGATGTTTTCGGCGTAGGCATCGATCGTCGTCAGTGGCAGCGAATCCGAGGTTAGTGCGATCAGCATGATCGGCGTCTCGGCCGGATTCACCTTCCTGATCGTCGGCGGGTAGGGGATGTTCGGCGGAAGAAAGGGGCTGGCGGCATTGATCGCCGCAAGCACGTCGGTGGCCGCGCTGTCGACGGTGCGCGACAACTCGAACTGCACCGTGAGTTGCGCCACGCCGAGCGCGGAAGAGGAGGTGAGCTGGGTGATGCCTGGAATCTGGCTCAGCTGCTGTTCCAGCGGCGTGGCGATCGAGGACGCGACGGTCTGCGGATCGGCACCCGGCAGTTGAGCCGATATCTGGATCGTCGGGTAATTGACGTTCGGCAGCGCGCCGACCGGCAGCAGCGGGTACGTCGCAAGTCCGCACAACAGCAGCCCTGCCATGAGCAGGGCTGTCGCGATCGGGCGCAGGATGAAGGG
>JAEYTQ010000370.1 GCA_023433965.1 Pseudomonadota bacterium
CCCCATCGGGATCTTCAAAAGCGTCTCCCACACCCGCACCTCGAAATCGGTGCCGATCAGCACCACGCGCAGCGGCTGGTCCGGCCGCCACAGCTTCGGGTCGAAGATGCGCGCTGCGAGCGGCGCGGTGCCTTCGTGATCTTCGACATAGGTCGCGTTCGGCCAGCGCCGCGTCATGTCGGCAAGCGCGATCGTCTCGTCGCCGTGGTCGGCGAAGGCAAGGCCCGACAGGCCGCGATCGGTCGCGATCACGATGGCGGTGCCGAACGGCGAGGGATGGAAGCCGTAGCGCAGCGTGAGTCCCGCGCCGCCGTTCTTCCACTCGCCCGGCGACATCGCCTCATGGGTCACGAAGAGATCGTGCAGGCGGCCGGGACCCGACAGGCCGGAATCGAGCGCCGCATCGAGGATGCTGGCGGAATCCCTGAGCAGGTTCTTGGCGTGGTCGAGGGTGAGCGCCTGCATGAACGCCTTCGGCGTGATCGAGGCCCAGCGGCGGAACAGATGGTGCAGCTCGTCCGGCGTGACGCCGGCCGCATCCGCCATCGCCTCGATGGTCGGCTGTGCGCGCCAGTTGGCCGAGATGAAGGCGATCGCCCGGCGCACCGAATCATAATCGCGCAACGCGGCGTTCTGGGTGCCCGGCCTGGCCAGGCGCTGGTCATGGATCGCAAGGGTCATCATGGCCGGAAATGTAGGGGAGGGACCGGCTCGGAGCCACCCGATTTCCGAGCCGGAATCAGCTGATCGGGTTGTAGGTCGGACCACGCTTGGCGGCGTTCAAGGCTTCCACCAAGCCTTTGTAAAAACTTGCCTTTTCTTCAGGGCCGAGAAAGCGGGCGATCTGGATCTGGCGGCCGCGCGAAATCAGATAGAGATGCTCGATGCCGAAGTCCTCGTCGACTTCCATGTCGAGCCTGACCCAGAGCGGATTGAAGGTCCATTCGGCGACCTGGCCGCGATGGCTGACACGGCGAACGCGCAGTTCGGACGGCGTGACGACGATCTCCTCGCTGGCGCGCGCGGCGCGGAAATTGGCCTTGAAGGCCCACCAAATCACCAGCACATCGAGGCCGAAGAAGCCGAACACCGGCCACGCCCCCATCATCAGGAAGACGAGCCCCGTGACGAAGCTGACCGCGCTGATGAACAGCATCACGGCGAGGAAGCCGGTGCGGTTCAGCGAGCGGTGCGGCGTCAGCAGCGCTGAGAAGATCTGCACGTCGCGCGGACGTTCGGAATCGCTGCGCTCAATTTCGTTGCCTGGGCTCATCGTCCGTCAGTATATCCCGATCATGGCGAAAATCACCCGCAAGCCGGCACCGCGCAAAGCGGCCGTGCCGAAGAAAAAGGCAAAAGCGGTCGTCGCGAAGCCGAACGTTTCGGCCAAAAAATCGCTCAAGGCCGTCAAGCCCTGGACGCCAGCCGAAGTTCACGAGGTCTTCAGCCGATTCCGCAAGGCCAACCCGGAACCGAAGGGTGAGCTCGAGCACGTCAACCCGTTCACGCTGCTGGTCGCCGTCGTGCTGTCCGCCCAGGCCACCGATGCCGGCGTCAACAAGGCGACGCGTGCGTTGTTCGAGGTCGCCGACACCCCGCAGAAGATGCTCGACCTCGGCGAGGAGCGATTGCGCGACTACATCAAGACCATCGGCCTCTACCGCACCAAGGCCAAGAACGTGATCGCGCTGTCGGCCAAGCTGCTCAGCGAGTTCGGCGGCGAGGTGCCGCGCACGCGCGCCGAGATCGAGTCGTTGCCCGGCGCGGGCCGCAAGACCGCCAACGTCGTGCTCAACATGGCCTTCGGCGAGCACACCATGGCGGTCGATACCCATGTTTTCCGCGTCGGCAACCGCACCGGACTTGCGCCGGGCAAGACGCCGCTGGAGGTCGAGCTCGGTCTGGAAAAGGTGATTCCGGCCGAGTTCATGCTGCATGCCCATCATTGGCTGATCCTGCACGGCCGCTATACCTGCCTCGCGCGCAAGCCGCGCTGCGAGGTGTGCCTCATCAACGATCTCTGCCGCTGGCCGGAAAAGACGGTGTGAGTAGCGCCGCGCCGGACGCGGTCACCGCATCTGCCGCGCCGGCTCGATCAGCTCGGGCCGCGGGCCCGACAGGCGCTTGTGCATGTGGACCATGAAGGCCATGCCGAAGATCGGCGTCGCCAGATTGACGATCGGGATCGAGACGAAGGCGGCGATGAACAGGCCGGCCGTGAAGATGGTCGCGGCATTGTCCCGCCGCATCGCCTTGGCGTCCTCCGGGGTGCGGAAGCGCATGGCGGCGAGCTCGAAATATTCGCGGCCGAGCAGCCAGGCGGCGGCAAGGAAGAAGATCAGGAATCCCGCGCCGGCGAACAGCACCAGCGGCAACGCGGCGAGATAGATCAGGATCGTCAGGAGCGCGGTCTTGATGCCCTCGAGGATCGCCTTGCTGAACGGTAGCGCCACGCCGGGCCGTTCGGCCGGATAGTGCTCGCGTTCGACGATGTCGGCGACGTCGTCGACGAACAGGCTCGCCACCAGCGAGGTGATCGCGGGCATCAGGAAGATGCCGCCGAACACGACGCCGAGGCCGGCCGCGATCGAGACGATCCAGGAGAGGATTTCGATCGACGAATGCCAGCCGGGTCCGAGCAGCTCCTCCAGCCAGACCGCGCCGGAGGTTGCGAACCAGCTGAGCAGCCGCTGCAGGCCGATCGCCAGCACGATGATCAGCACCAGCGCCAGCCCGATCGATCGCCACAGGATCGAGCGCATCGGCGGCGAGATCAGTTGCGACAGCGCCTTCGCGGCGGCATCCAGCATGGGGGCACCCTCTGAGGTCAACACTTCGCGAGAGGTAGAGATGCACGGCAGCTTCGGCAAGGGCGGATGGCTGTCCAAGGACGATCGTGTCCCGCACGCGGCGCACCGCGCAACTGCGCGCTGTGCTGCGTCCGGGTACGCAAGTCTCAGCTACCCATGCCTATGCCCGTGCCTGCGCGCCTTCGCCGGCTTGCCGTCCCCGGTCGGAATCATCACCACACGGCCGTAGCGGACGCCCCGTTCCGCGATGATGTGGTCGGCGAAATGCCTGACCTCGGCGGCATCGCCGCGCAGCGCGGTCATCTCCATGCAATTGTCGTCGTCTAGATGAACATGGAGCGTCGCCAGCGCGAGGTCGTGATGGCCGTGGAATTCCTGCACCAGGCGCTTCGACAGGTCGCGGGCGGCGTGGTCGTAGACATAGACGAGACCGGCCACGCATGGGCCGGTCTGGGCCGTGTCCTCCGTGCTCTGCTGCAGGCCGGCGCGGGCGAGGTCGCGGATGATCTCGGAGCGGTTCTGGTAGCCACGCGCTTCCGCCGCCGCGTCGATCTCCGCCAGGAGATCGTCCTCGATGGTGATCGTGATCCGCTGCATCAGTTGCTCCCCGCGTCTTGCCTGTGTCCCGTGAACCGTAGCCCGGCTGGAGCGAAGCGCAATCCGGGACGGTGCCAATATGGAGGCAGCCCCCGGATTTCGCTTCCGCTCGATCCGGGCTGCGCGGGCGTCGTTATAAACGTGTCGCGCGCAGCCGCAGCGCGTTGCCGACGACGCTGACCGAGGACAGCGCCATCGCCGCCGCGGCGATGATCGGGGAGAGCAGCAGGCCGAACGCCGGATAGAGGATGCCGGCCGCGATCGGGATGCCGGCGGCGTTGTAGATGAAGGCGAAGAACAGGTTCTGGCGGATGTTGCTCATGGTCGCCTGCGACAGCTTTCGTGCCCGCACGATGCCGGTGAGGTCGCCCTTCAGGAGCGTGACGCCGGCGCTCTCCATCGCCACGTCCGTGCCGGTGCCCATGGCAATGCCGACCTCGGCGGCGGCCAGCGCCGGCGCATCGTTGACGCCGTCGCCAGCCATCGCGACGCTGCGGCCGGCCTTTTGCAGCTTGGTAACGACCGCGCTCTTCTGGTCCGGCAGTACCTCGGCTTCGACATCGGCGATGCCGAGCCGGCGTGCCACGGCCTCGGCCGTCGTGCGGTTGTCGCCGGTCAGCATGATCACCTTGATGCCTTCCGCCGCCAGCGCCTTCAGCGCCTCCGGGGTCGAGGCCTTGACCGGATCGGCGTTCGCGAACAGGCCGGCGAGCCGGCCGTCGACGGCCATGTTGATCACCGTGGCGCCGTCGCCGCGCAGCCGTTCGGCTTCGCTGTCGAGCGCCTTGGTGTCGATGCCGATCGAGGAGAGGTATCTTGCATTGCCGAGCACGATGGTGTTGCCATCGACTTTGCCGGTCGCGCCCTTGCCGGTCGGCGAGTCGAATTGCTCGACCTGGCCAAGGGCAAGCTGCTTCTCCTTCGCCGCGCGCATGATCGCATCGGCCAGCGGGTGCTCGCTGGCGCGCTCGACGCTCGCCGCCATGCGCAGGATGTCGTCCGCCGCGAAGCCGGCGGCCGGGACGATCGACACCAACTTGGGCCTGCCCTCGGTCAGCGTGCCGGTCTTGTCGACCACGAGCGTGTCGATCTTCTCCATCCGCTCCAGCGCCTCGGCGTTCTTGATCAGGACGCCGCCTTGCGCGCCGCGGCCGCCGCCGACCATGATCGTCATCGGCGTCGCCAGGCCCAGCGCGCAGGGGCATGCGATGATCAGCACGCTGACGGCCGCGACGAGACCGAACGCCAGGCGCGGCTCCGGTCCGAACCAAGCCCAGGCGCCGAAGGCGGCGAGGGCAACGACGATCACCGTCGGCACGAACCAGCCGGAGACCTGGTCGGCCAGGCGCTGGATCGGCGCGCGCGAGCGCTGCGCGTCGGCGACCATCTGCACGATCTGCGACAGCAGCGTCTCGCGCCCGACCTTGTCGGCCCGCATGATGAAGCTGCCGGATTGGTTCAGCGTGCCGGCAATGACCCTGGCGCCGGTCTCCTTGGTGACCGGCATGGATTCGCCCGTCACCAGCGACTCGTCGAGCGAGGAGCGGCCTTCGAGGATGATGCCGTCGACCGGCACCTTCTCGCCGGGCCGAACGCGCAAGGAATCGCCGGCGTGGAGCGTATCGATTTCGACCTCGTGCTCGTTGCCGTCGGCGTCGACGCGGCGCGCGGTCTTCGGCGCCAGCTGCAGCAGCGCCTTGATCGCACCCGAGGTCGCGTCGCGCGCGCGCAGCTCGAGCACCTGGCCGAGGAGCACCAGCACGGTGATGACGGCCGCGGCCTCGAAATAGACGGCGACCGCGCCCCCATGGCCGCGGAAAGTGGCGGGGAAGATCTGCGGCGCGAGCGTGCCTATGAGGCTGTAGACGTAGGCGACGC
>JAEYTQ010000688.1 GCA_023433965.1 Pseudomonadota bacterium
CGCGACGCGATTGAAAGCTTCGTGGCCGAGCACCATGTCGAGCGGGAATTCGTCAAGCGCAAGCGGCGCCGCGCCGACCCGGAGGCGCTGGCCCGGCGCGAACATGAAGGCGGACACGAATGAGTGAGGAGGAGTTCCTCGCACGCTGGTCGCGTCGCAAACGCGAATCGCGGGCGGAGCTCGCGGAGCCTGCCGTGGCGCAGCCCGTGCCGCCGTCCGAGACCAAGGCGGAAGAGACTGAGTTCGATCTGTCGAGCCTGCCGTCGATCGACGAGATCAATGCGGCCACCGACGTCACGGCGTTTCTGAGCAAGGGCATTCCCCGCGAGTTGAGCCGTGCGGCTCTTCGCCGCGCTTGGGCGACCGATCCCGCCATTCGCGACTTCGTCGGGCTTGCGGAGAATGCATGGGACTTCAACGACCCGACCGCGATGCCGGGCTTCGGCCCGCTGGATTGCTCGTCCGAGGAGCTGGCCGCCCTGGTCGATCGCATTGTCGGAGGCGTGCGCGAGGCCGTCCAGTCTCTCCCCAACGCGGCAATCGAAACGGCGGATTCTTCGGCGGAATTGCACCAAGCCGATGTGACGACCGCATCGGATGCGACCGAGCCGCAGTATGAGGCGGAGCACCAGGTCATCACTGCTGCAGCGCAACCGCTAGTGGCCGACAGGGCTGCCGATTCGGCCGAGCCCATCAGGCCCCGTTCCCATGGTGGTGCGCTGCCTCGCTGAGAATCACGACCAAAGGCTATAGGCGCAGGCTATGGCAGGCGTTGACCGACGCTGGAGCCCGGATTACGCTACCTACTGCTTTGTAACAAAAGCGATAATCGAGCAGACGGGACTTGATGGGAGGTCCACGTGCGGGACGAAGGGCTTGATCGCGCGATCGATGCCGCGGGCGGCATCGCTCAGCTTGCGCGCAAAATAGGCATCAGCCAGCCCTCGGTGTCGACTTGGACCCGCGTGCCCGCGCAACGGGTGGTTGCGGTCGAATCCGCCACGGGCGTTTCCCGGAATGATCTGCGGCCCGATCTCTACAGCGAACAGGCTGGTCCGGCCGAACGCGTCGATCCCATCGACGCGGCACGCGCGCGCGAATACGCGCTGCTCGCGATGCTGCTGTCTGCGCCTCCGCCGAAGCGCCTGCTCGACCAGCTTGCAGCGCTGAGCGGCGACGCGACGCCACTCGGGCGCGCGCATGCGGCGCTGGCCGATGCCGCCTCGACAGCCGTCGTGGCGAAGGTCGAGAGGGAGTATTTCGACCTGTTCGTCGGGCTCGGCCGCGGCGAATTGCTGCCCTATGCCTCCTACTATCTCACGGGCTTCCTCAACGAGCGGCCCTTGTCGCGCCTGCGCGGCGATCTGACGGCGCTCGGCATCGAGCGGGTCGCCAACAATTCCGAACCCGAAGATCACGCCGCCATCCTGTGCGAGATCATGTCGGGCCTAGCCGACGGCCGCTTCGATGCCTCGGCCGAGGCGCAGCGCACCTTCTTCGAAAAGCATGTATCGCCGTGGATGGGACGGCTGTTCGCCGACATCGAGGGCGCGGAGGGGGCCCGCTTCTATCGGGCGGTCGGCGCGCTCGGCCGCACCTTCATCGAAATCGAGACGGAAGCATTCACATTCGCCAGCTGATCGACACGGGTCGGTCCGGGAGAGATGCGATGAGTGACGAGACGAAAGCAAAAGTCGGACGCCGCGACTTCCTTCGCAAGGTCGGCTTGGGCACGGCCGGTGTCGGCGCGACGCTTGCGACGCCGTTGGTCGGGTCGGCGCAGGCGGACAGCGAGAACAACGATGAGAAGCGCAAGGCGCGCTACAAGGAAACCGATCACGTGAAGACGTTCTACCGCGTCAACCGTTATCCGGCCTGAGAGGGAGGCTGCCCGTGCTTATCAAGCGAACACACCAGCGTTCCGATCGCCGCGGTTCCGTCGCCGAATCGCTTGCCGCCCAGGGCGGCGGACTTGACCGCCGCACATTCCTGCGCAAGTCCGGTCTGGCCGGCGGCGCGCTCGCGGCGCTGGGGACCATGCCGGTCGGTAGCGTGCGCAAGGCCGAAGCAGCCGCTGCCGGACCGCTTGCGGCCGGCGCCGTCGTCAAGAAGAGCATCTGCACGCACTGCGCGGTGGGCTGCACCGTCACGGCCGAAGTGCTCAATGGCGTCTGGATCGGACAGGAGCCGAGCTGGGATTCGCCGATCAACCGCGGCTCGCATTGCGCCAAGGGCGCTTCGGTGCGCGAGCTCGTGCACAGCGATCGCCGCCTGCGCTATCCGATGAAGCTGGTGAACGGGCAGTGGACGCGCGTGTCGTGGGACACGGCGGTGAACGAGATCGGCGACAAGCTGCTCCAGGTTCGCGAGAAGTCGGGCAGCGATTCCGTCTATTGGCTCGGCTCGGCCAAGATGACCAACGAAGGCTCTTACCTGTTCCGCAAGCTCGGCGCGTTCTGGGGCACCAACAACACCGACCACCAGGCGCGGATCTGCCACTCCACCACCGTCACCGGCGTCGCCAACACCTGGGGCTACGGCGCGATGACGAACAGCATCAACGACATGCGCAACTCCAAGACGATGCTGTTCATCGGCAGCAACGCGGCGGAAGCGCATCCCGTCAGCATGCAGCACCTGCTCGAAGGCAAAG
>JAEYTQ010000693.1 GCA_023433965.1 Pseudomonadota bacterium
GATTCGGGCCGGCGAACTGCGCCGATGCGAATTCGAAACAGCTTTCGCGCGGGCGCTCGAATGGCCTCACGGCCGGGAGGCGGCCGTCCTCGACGGCCTGGCGCAGGCTGCGAGGTCGCAGGCGCGCGTCCGTCGTCCGACCCGTGGTCGACGGCTTCGACGAGGAGGCTGCGGTCCGGCAAGAAAGCCACGTAGCCGTACGGATGCCAGGTCGTGATCGGCTCGCGGCGGTCGCCGTCGAGCCAGATGACCGTGTGCATTCCGATGCGGCCGAAAGCCCGCGTGATGGCGGCCTCGTCGAGATTCGGATTGCGCGAGAACAGGCAGCTCCGGGTCGTCACCGCGACACCTTGGCCGTCTGTGACGTAGGTGCCGCCCTCGTCGTCGAACGGCACGCCGACGACGGGAACGCCGAAGTCGTGGGTGCGCGCCAGACGATATCCGTGCCGTGCAGCGCGCGAGCCTCCTCCTCCGCTTGGTCTCAGTTCAGCGGTGGCGGATGTGTTCAGATCGGCAGCGGTGTTCCCTGGCGTCCGAAGCCCTGCCGAATCCGAATTGGGCCGAAAAGGATGTTGGTCCGCCTGGCAGATCAAGGAAAGAGCGTGGGCCGAAGCGGGCGCGTGTCAAGCGACGTTGAACTCACCTGCACGGCGCCGCCGTCGGCCTTTCCCGGATGGAACGCCGTCGAACGCGAGGATTAGGATCGCTCTCTGGAGACACGGAATGTCCCTGGGCCCGAGTAATCCAAGTCCATGAGGTGCAGCAGTTCGGCACCTTGCTCTGGCGTAGCTTCGTACTCCGCGCCCCAGATTTCTGGATCGTCGGCGGGCAGGCCGAGGATGGCAATGACCTGCTCCTGCGGAATCCTTTCGCTTGCGCCCTCGAACAGCAGCTTTTTGTTGGGGACGTCCCATACGCGGACGACGAATTCGAGCGTCATATTTCTGCTTTCCTTCCGGGCACCGCCGGCTTCTTCTGCTCGCCGGTATTGGGATCGTAGGCTCCCTTGTGACGGCCGCGCTTGTCGTAGACCTCAACTTCGCCGTGTTGCCAATCCCATTCGCCGAAGGTCCCGTCCGGGAAGTCCCAGCGTGGCCGGATCTTTCCGCCTGCTCCTCTCGATTTGCCGGGCACTTTGATGGACCCGGGAAAGCCAGGAAGACTCCCTCGGGGTGGCGGCTCGTAGCCCATTGAAGCCGAGGTATCTTCCATATAGTCGGTAAATGTTCCGATTCGATACCCGGGATTTGCGTCTATGGCCTTGGCCAGGCCGTTGACGATGCGGTCGCGAAGCCGCTGCTCGCCCGGGCATTTTGCCGAATCCTGGGAGCATTGAACCGCTCGGGACGCGAGGTAACCACCGATGGCTACCGCTCCGGCAGCCACCCAAGTCCGTTCGAGCGTACGGGCAAGCGCGCCGGCTTTTGCGGACGGCGCGACGAGCGCAACCATCGAGACGGCGACGAAAGCAATCCGAGCGAGTCGGGAGAGGTAGGCCATTAACATGCGGAGTTCTCCGCGCTCTTACTGGCACGCCGGTCGAATATTTCCGGTGAACGAAACGGCGACATCTTTACTCAAAACGCCGCCGTAGAGCGAAGATTGGCTCGTCCATGCCGAGGACATCATTGGTGGGGCTGGATGTCCTCGCGTCTCCATAGACCCGGGCGCGCGCCTTGCCGCGAAACGCGAAGGACGAGTTGCGCGCAACAACGAACAGGTCGGGATGGACCGATAACTCTGTGATGATGTCTTCCGCGACGGAAGGCTGCGAATACGGTCGCGACCGCGCGTCCGGCGAGACCGAGTTGCCTCTGGAGAGCTTCCCGAGAGATCGCCCTGTACGATGCACGATGTCATGCATCGGGAGTTCAACTTGGACGAGGCCGACCTGTCCCGCGGCAGCGGCCCGGGCAAGCGCGGCTGGCGGCACCTTAACATATCTGACTCCCAAGACCCGAAAAGACCGCTATGCTTCGGGTTTTCCCGTCTGGGGGCAACTCATGTTCGATACCGCCACCACCGCGCTTTTGCGCGCGGTCCTCGATGAAGTCTGCGAGAGCGTTCCGCACCGCGAGATCGGGGCGCGCACGCACGTCGCCTCGAAGATCCTGGAGGCCGCCACCAAGGGCAAAATCTCGCCCGAAACTCTCCGACAGGTCGGTCGCGAAGCACTCTCCCGCGCGCCCACGATGTGGCGCTGACCAGCGAGGGGCCGCGGTGAACTTCCAGGTCACGGTGCTGAAGATTCTGGTCAGTTATCCGGGCGGCTTCGCCGTGATGGCCGACCTCAAACGCGACATGGCGATCCTGGCGACCAGCGGCCGCGACTGGGCCGAGCGCACGAAGCGGCTCGCCTCGCGCATGCCGGACCTCGACATCTTCTCCCAAGGCTTGGTCGAGCGCGAAAGCGGCGGTTGGAAGATCACCGAGAAGGGGCGCGCGGTGCTGGAATTCCTCGAGGCTCGTCCTGGGACCCACCAGTTGCCCGATGCGCCTTCGGTCGAGACCGTCGCTGCGCCAGTGCCTGCCCTCCCGCAACCGGCGGATCGGGCGAAGCGGCGGCGCGAACGCCGCGAGCGTCGGCGGGAGGCGCGCGAACGAGCTCGGGCAAACGCTTCCTGACGTCGCCACGCGTTTGCGGAGCGGCCTCTCCTGCAATACGGCCGCCCTCGTGGATTCTACGGAGAACAGTTGCAGAAACCTGGGAAATTTCCCGGCGCTCAAAGCACGAACGCCGCGACTGGGTGAGGCACGGAACCGGTACGCAAGTCAAATGACGCACGAGCCGATCTAGGGATTGAGATCGTCGCTTTCGCCGGGCGCCCGTAGCGGGCGGGACGCGCCGCCGAACATGCTGTCCTACGGCAGGCGGAACGGCGCGCCCGCGCGAGAGTGCCCGCGCGCTCCTTTAGTCGCGCGTGTCGTTTAGCCGGGAGGACATCTGAGTGCGCGTTGAGTTGGCAGCCTCAGGCGCTTCTCGCGCCGGGCCAAGCGACCACCTGTCCCGACATGACGAGCCGGTCGCGGCCGTTATCCTTGGCGGCGTAGAGGGCGCGATCGGCCGCCGCCACCAGGGAGCCGCAGTCCA
>JAEYTQ010000745.1 GCA_023433965.1 Pseudomonadota bacterium
GATGCGGCCGGTGATGATGCGGCCGAGATAGGGGTTGGCTTCGAGGATGGTGCCGATCATCCGGAACGGACCTTCCTCGACCTTCGGCGCCGTGACGTGGCGCAGGATCAGGTCGAACAGCGGCTCCATGCCCTTGTCCTTCGGACCTTCCGGACTCTCGGCCATCCAGCCCTGCTTGGCAGACCCGTAGAGGATCGGGAAGTCGAGCTGCTCATCGCTGGCGTCGAGCGCCGCGAACAGGTCGAACACCTCGTTGATGACTTCGGTCGGGCGCGCGTCGGGACGGTCGACCTTGTTGATGACGACGATCGGCTTGAGGCCGACCTTGAGCGCCTTGGAGACCACGAATTTGGTCTGCGGCAGCGGGCCTTCGGCGGCGTCGACCAGCACCAGGGCGCCGTCCACCATGTTGAGGATGCGCTCGACCTCGCCGCCGAAATCGGCGTGGCCGGGGGTATCGACGATATTGACCCTTGTGTCCTTCCACTGCACCGAAGCGGCCTTGGCCAGGATGGTGATGCCGCGCTCGCGCTCCAGATCGTTGGAGTCCATGGCGCGATCAGTTACCTTCTGGTTCTCGCGGAACGTGCCGGACTGCTGGAGGAGTTTGTCGACCAGGGTCGTCTTGCCGTGGTCGACGTGGGCGATGATGGCGACGTTACGAAGATTCATGAGTGAGCTTCTTTGCGGTCGAACAATGGGTTAAGCGCGATCTCGCCGGTCGGACCGGGACCTCTTCTCGAAACAACGCTGGAAGACTGGAAACGGGGCGCTTTCCGCCCAAAAAGGAAGCCCGGCCATATCAGACCGGGCGCCCTGCGCGTTGCGGCGCAATATATGCAAAAACGGCCAAAAAACAATGTGTTCTTTGGCCGTTGGTTGATTGAATTTTGTCCGGGAATTTCCGGAGGTTAGGCGGGAGCCGAGTTAGCCTCGGCGTCCCTTGATGGCGGCCCAGATCAGGGCGACGCCCCCGATGCCCACGACGATGCCCAGGAAAACGAGCGGCGCGATGTCGGCGGCAATCTTGCCGTCCTCGACCACCGACATGCCGCCGAACAGCATCGCGCAGAGCCCCGGCAGCAGCATGAAGATGCCGAAGATCGCCATCAGCGCGGTCAGGCACCCGCCACGCTTTTCCGTCGGGGCGGGAGGCGGTGACGGCGGCGGCGTGTCGCTGGTGCTCATGCCTGAAGGACTCCCTCGCTCGCCGGCGCGGCCAGCGCGGCGCGAATGCCGTCGATCTGTCCGTTGCGGTAGAACAGATTGTAGGTGTCGAACGGAATGATCGCGCCCTGCTCCGTCACGAAATGGATGCAGCTGCGCTTGACGTTGCCGACGCAGAAATTGAAGCGGTCGAGAAACTGCACGATGGTGACGCGGAAGACGTTTTCGTAAGTGAGACCCTGCGGCACCTCAAAGCTCGGCAGGCAACACAGCAGCTCGCAGACGCGCTCGGAGGTGTTGAGCGGGCCCGACGACAGCGAGAACAGCTCGACGAATTTTTCGCGCAGCGCCGGATATTTCTCCGGACTGATGGTGTTGGGCATCACGGCCACCAGTTGCTCCTGCGGAATGAGCGAGGTCAGCGGCAGCACCTTCTCGCCGTTGCGCAGGCCGTAGCCGATCGAGATGCTCTCGGGGTTGCAGGGTAGCGGAATCATGTCCTTGTTGCCGAACACGCCGGTCTCGATCACGCGCTTGCGGATCTCCGACAGCATGATGCGGTCGGTCGCCTTGTCGAAGTTCTCGTTGCGCCCGGCATCCTGCACCGGCTGCAAGGTGACGCCGCGCACGCATGTCCAGGTCAGCGCGTGGCGGACGATGTCGCCGACCTCGGAATCATTGACGCCGCGCTTGATGGTCGCGACCAGCGTGGTCGAGACGCCGTAATGCTCGAGATTCTCCAGCGCCTGCTGGCGGATTTTCCGCAGATCCGCGCCGCGCAGATCGATCAGGGCGTCGCGCTGCAGCGAATCGAACTGGAGATAGACCTCGAGCCCGCGCCTGTTCTCGGCGAGGCGCGCCACGAAATCCTTCTCGCGCGCGATGCGAAGGCCGTTGGTGTTGATCATGACATGACGGATCGGACGGGCGCGCACAGCGTCCAGGATCTCGAAGAAATCCGGATGCAATGTCGGCTCGCCGCCGGAAATCTGCACCAGATCGGGCTCGCCTTCGCTCGCGACCAGCGCGTCGAGCATCTTCTCCACCGTCGCGAGCGGGATGAATTTCGTTCGCGTCGGCGAGGAGTCGGCAAAGCACACCGGGCAGGTGAGGTTGCAATGCTCGGCGATCTCGATCAGCGCCAGGCAGGAATGCTGCTCGTGGTCTGGACAGAGACCGCAATCGTAGGGGCAGCCGAATTCGGTGCGCCGCTGGAACTGGAGCGGCCGGTCACCCGGCTTGATGAAATCCTTGCACCGGCGCCAATAGGCGGCATCCGTCGACACCAGGGTTGACTGTACGCCATGCTCCCTACACCGCTTTTCGTACCAGACTTCGTTGTCCTGGATCTGGATCTTGGTCGGTACGAGCTTCAGGCAGGTCTCGCAGAGGGATTGGGTCTGGCCCCAGAAGATGTAGGGACGCGACTTACGCAACGGCGTGTTCATGCAAGGATCTCGCTTTGGACGCCGTCGCCAGCATGAATGCGGCATAGAGCAGGATGGACAGCGACAGCAGGTGAAACAGGGTGAACGGGCCGATCAGCGTGCCGTAGGGCTTGAGGAATTCCCACAGGAAGCGTTGCGCACCGTAATAGGCGAGCACCAGGTAGAAACCATTGGTGATCGTGAACGCGTTCCGGTTCAAGACCGCCCCGACATAAGCGAGCGCGAACAGCCCCATCGCCGCGCTCTCGTAGAGCTGCACGGGATGGCGCAGGACGCCGTCGCCGAAATCACGGCCCAGGGGCAACGCCGTCGGCGAGCCATAGGTGAAATCGTCGAGGCCGGCGAAATAACAGCCCAGCCGGCCGATCGCGATGCCGACGGCCAGCGGCAGCGCGAACCGCGCCCCCGTGCGCAAGGAGATGCCGGCCGTCCATTTGTAGAACTCGATCGCCACAATGCCGCCGGCCAGCGCGCCCTCGACCGAGCGCGCAATGCCGCTCTGGCCCGACAGCCACAGATTGGCCGAGCCGAACAGATAGGCGCCGATGCCAGCCCCGAAAACCAGCGCGGCGATGTAGGGCAGCTCGAAGGCTTGCGCGGGAAACCGCAGGCCCCGTCGCGACAACCACCACACGGAAGCGGCCGCCGCCAGCCACGCCAGGATGTCGAAGATGGTGTGAAGCAAAGCCCCGCTCATGCGGGGATATTAGCTCAGGTTCCGGCCGCAAGGGATAGTCTGCCAGCGCCGTCTCACGCCGGTAACGGGCCGCCTTCAGCCCACCTCGCGCTCTTCGGTCGGGTAAACGCCGCGCAGCACCTCCTCGAAATGCATCTTCACGGCGTCGTTGCAGAGGCAGGCGCGCAGCCTGAGGCCGTCGCGGTTGCGGACCAGGATGGATCCGCGCCTGGTGTCGAGCACGCTTTCGGCCTTGAACGACTGGAGCACGCGGCTGGCATAGCTGCGCCCAACCCCCAGCAATGTTGCGAGCTGCTCGTGGGTCAGCGGCACGCTGGTCTCGTCGCCGGTTCGCTCCATCGCCGCGAGGATCCATTTGGCGGTGCGCTGCTCGATCGAGTGAATGGCGTTGCAGGCGGTCGACTGGAAGATCTGGGCCAGCATGCAATCGGCATAACGGGCGAAGATGTTGCGCAGCGACGCCGAGCGCAGCTTGGCCGCTTCGAGCTTGGCGACGTGAATGCGCGCGAACGGCCCGCCGAATTTCACGCAGATGCGGGTGTAGGCCGGCAGAAATCCCTCGCTAACGATGCCGCCGACTGCGCCTTCGCGGCCGACCAGTATGGTCTCGACGTCGCGGCCATCCTCGTTGGGGACGAGGAAAGTCGCGAGAGAGGGCCCGCACGGAAAGTGGACGACCTGCACGTCATCGCCGGGATTGTAGAGCAACTGGCCCGCGGCGGCGTCCTCGAAGCTCACATACGGCGCCAGCAGAGCGTAGTCGGCCTGGCTCAAACGTCGCAGCAGGTTGTTGGCCGGCCGGCTCTCGACTTCGGTGACTTTTCCGATATGCGCATCCATGGTGAACTCCGTCATTCCTCCTACCTTTAGCGAGTTCCATCCCTTTCCTGTGTGCACAAGTGGACAGACCAGGGGAACGATCATGTGGTGAGTTTCGTTCCAGGAACCCTCAGATGCGCTGAGCGCAGGCATCGCGGTGCGGCAGCCTGATCCGAAAACCCCCAACAAAGTTGCGATCATGGCACCCGCACATTCCCATGGCTGGCCGGAAGACGTTCTCATCGTCGAGGACGATCCGATCATCGCGATCGATTTCGAGGATCGTCTCATCGGATTTGGGGTTGCCGGTGTGCGCACTGTCGGTTCGGTGAAGCAGGCGCAGGACGCCATCGCGAAGCGAATGCCCGACTTCGCGCTGCTCGACGTCGAACTGATCCGCGAGACGAGCTTTCCGATCGCCGAGCAGCTGATCGCACTGAAGGTTCCGTTCGTCTTCGTCACCGGCTACGGCGCCGAGGCGCGCATCCCGCCCACATTGGCCGGCCGACCCCGGTTGCAGAAGCCGTGCTCGAGCGACGCGCTGGAAGCGGCGCTTCAGGCGCGCGGCGCCGATTGACGTCAGCCTTGCTCAGGCGTTGCCCGCCGTCCGGAATTGCGCGCTCGCACGTTGCAGGTTCGGCGGCAGGCTGAACAGCACGGC
>JAEYTQ010000798.1 GCA_023433965.1 Pseudomonadota bacterium
GCGTGCATGAGGTGCTCTCCGCGGTCGGGCTCGATCCTGACATCGTGGCGGGCCGCCTGCCGCACGAATTTTCCGGCGGTCAATGCCAGCGCATCTGCATCGCTCGCTCCCTGGTGCTCAACCCCGAATTCATCGTCTGCGACGAGCCGGTCTCGGCGCTCGACGTCTCCATCCGCGCGCAGATACTCAACCTGCTGGAGGAGATGAAAGCGCGTTTTGGCCTGACACTGCTGTTCATCGCGCATGATCTCGCGGTGGTCAAAGCGGTCAGCGACCGCGTCGCCGTAATGTATCTCGGCCGGCTCTGCGAGGTTGCGCCGTCGGAGCAGCTGTTCGCGAGGCCCGCCCATCCCTATACCGCGCTGTTGTTGCAGGCGATCCCGGTACCCGATCCGGACGTGCGTCCCGCCGAGAGTGTGGCGACCGGCGAGCCGCCATCGCCGATTGCGCCGCCGTCCGGCTGCCGCTTCCGCACCCGCTGCCCGCGTGCCGACCAGCGATGCAGCGCGGAGATACCCGAGTTGCGCGAGGTCGCACCCCGCCAGTTCGCCGCTTGCCATCATCCGCTGGCCTGAACTAAGACCGGTTTGTCTCATCACGCCGGCCATGGCATGGTGGCGCGACAACGAGAACCATGCGGGAGGACGCCGATGAAGAGTTTCAAGGTTGCCGATTTCAAGGCGCCGCTGCAGGAGTTTGACGAGGCGACGCCGCAGCCGTCGGGCACGCAGGTGCTGATCAAGGTCAAGGCCGCCGGCGTCTGCCACAGCGATCTCCACATCTGGGAAGGCGGCTACGATCTCGGCCATGGCCGCAAGCCACTGTCGCTGAAGGACCGCGGCATCAACCTGCCGCTGACCATGGGCCACGAGACGGTCGGCGAGATCCTGGCCTTCGGCCCCGACGTCAGGCCCACCGATCAGGGCGATCTCAAGCTCGGCGACGTCGGCCTCGTCTATCCCTGGATCGGCTGCGGCAAGTGCGCGACGTGCCTGGCCGGTGACGAGAACATGTGCCTGACGCCGCGGTCGCTCGGCGTCTATTGCGACGGCGGCTATGCCGATCACATGCTGGTGCCGCATCCGCGCTATCTGCTCAACCTGAGAGGCCTCGATCCCGCGACGACCGCACCCTATGCCTGCTCGGGCGTCACGACTTACAGCGCGCTGAAGAAGGTCGAGCAGCATTTCGACACTCCCATCGTGATGTTCGGCGCCGGCGGTCTCGGCCTGATGGCGCTGTCGCTGCTCAAGGCCATGGGCGGCAAGGGCGCGATCATGGTCGATATCGACGCGAAGAAGCGCGAAGCCGCGGAGAAAGCCGGCGCGCTGGCGACCGTCGATCCGAAGGCGCCGGATGCGCTGGAGCAGCTCGCGAAGAAGGCGGGCGGCCCGATCCGGGCCGTGATCGACCTCGTCGGCAATGCAGCCACGACTCAGCTCGGCTTCGACTGCCTGACCAAGGGCGGCAAGCTTGTCATCGTCGGCCTGTTCGGCGGCGGTGCGACCTGGGCCCTGCCGCTGATTCCGATCAAGGCGATCACGATCCAGGGCAGCTATGTCGGAAACCTGCGCGAAACCCAGGAGCTGCTCGACCTCGTGCGCAGCAAGAAGGTGCCGCCGATTCCGGTGACCACGGCCCCGCTCGCCAAGGCCAACGACGCGCTGCTGCAATTGCAGCAGGGCGCGGTGGTCGGACGCACGGTGCTGACGCCGTAGTTCGTTCTCTCCGCCGTCATTGCGAGCGCAGCGAAGCAATCCAGAAATCCCTCCGCGGAAAAAGACTGGATTGCTTCGTCGCAAGAGCTTCTCGCAATGACGAGGCTGCACCTTCTTCTACAGGTAACCCCATGTCCGCAAACAACGCCTTCCACATCGCCGTGCTCGCCGGCGACGGCATCGGCCCCGAAGTCATGGCGCCGGCGCTCGAAGTGCTGCGCAAGGTCGAGCAGAAATCGGATCTGCGCTTCCGCTTCACCGAGGCGCCGGCCGGGGCCAACCATTATCTCGCGACCGGCAAGTCGATGCCCGACTCGACGATCAAGCTGTGCGAGGAGGCGGACGCGATCCTGCTCGGCGCCTGCGGCCTGCCGTCGGTGCGTTACCCCGACAACACCGAGATTGCGCCGCAGATCGAGCTGCGCTTCATCTTCGATCTCTATGCCGGCGTCCGCCCGGCGCGGCTCATTCCGGGGGTGCCGAGCCCGATCGTCGGTGCCGACCAGCGCGGCATCGATCTGGTCGTGATCCGGGAGTCGACCGAAGGCCTGTTCGCCTCGATGGGCAAGGGCGTCGTGACCCATGAGGACGCGCGCGAGACCCTGGTGATCACGCGGAAGACCTCCGAGCGTCTGTTCGAGTTCTCGTTTCGCCTCGCCGAGCGGCGCAAGGCGCGCGGCAAGCCGGGGGCGCTTGCCTGTGTCGACAAGGCAAATGTGTTCAAGGCGTTCGCCTTCTTCCGCCGGATCTTTGACGAGGCCGCCAAACGTCATCCGGACGTCAAGACGGATCATCTCTATGTCGATGCCTGCTCGGCGATGCTGGTGAAGCGTCCCTGGGATTTCGACGTGATGGTGATGGAGAACATGTTCGGCGACATCGTCTCCGACATCACCGCCAGTCTGATCGGCGGCCTCGGCATGGCGCCCTCGGCCGACATCGGCGACAAATACGCCGTGTTCCAGCCCTGTCACGGCACCGCCCCCGACATCATGGGGCAGGGCAAGGCCAATCCGACCGGCATGATCCTGTCCGCGGCGATGATGCTGGACTGGCTCGCCGACAAGCACGGCATCGAGAGCGCGGCCGAAGCCGGCGAGACCATCGAGCGCGCGGTGGACCGGATCTATGCCGGCGGCGTCAAGCCGATTGAGTTCGGCGGCAGCAACGGCACGGCGGATATCACGAAGGCCGTACTCGCCGCGCTGTAGTCACGAACAGGCCCTTGCGGGCCCCTTCGTCCTTCACCAGCGGCGCCAGTGGCGGTGGTGGTGATGACGCCAGCGCCATGGCCGCGGGCCGTAGAAGCGCGGACCGCCGTAATAGCCGTAGGCGCGATAATGGTTCGGGCGCCACCAGCAGCGGCCCCAGGGGTTGCAGACCCAGCGCACCTGCTCGACATCGGCGGCCGGACCGCTTGCAATCCTGTCCGCCAGCGGAATGCCGTTCGGCATTGCCGCGAGCGCCGCTCCGGACGCGAGCCCGACGCCACCCATGGCAGCCAGGCCAAGAACAGCAGATCCGAGTTTCATCGCAATCTCCCTCGTTGCTGGCGGGAGAACTTTGGACAGATCAACTGGTTGCGGCGGCGATTAGTCTGCGTGCGGAATTAATCTTCGTGAATGCCGGTTCAGCTTCAATGGCCCCTAAAGTGCGGCCTGCGTTTCTCCATGAAGGCCTGCCGGCCTTCGCGGAAATCCTCCGAGTCCATGCAGGCATTGCCGATCGCCTTGATCGCCTCCATGTCGCGCCGGCTCTCGTCCTTCAGCACCTCTGCGATGGTGATCTTCGCGGCCTTGATCGCGAGCGGAGCGTTCCGCGCGATCGTCTCGGCGATCGTCATGGTCTCGCCCCAGAGTTCGTCGTCCGGAAACAGCCGTTCGACGAGACCGATGCGAAGCGCCTCGGCAGCATCGATCCGCATGCCCGTGTACATCAGAAGCCGCGCCCAGGACGGGCCGACCAGCGACACCAGATGCCGCAAGCCGTCATAGCCGTAGGCGATGCCGAGCCTGGCCGCGGGGATGCCGAACTGGCTGCCATGCGAGGCGAGACGGATGTCGGCGAGCATCGCGACCTGCATGCCGCCACCGAGGCAATAGCCGTCGATGCAGGCGATGGTCGGCTTGGGATAGTCGGCGAGCAGCGCGCGCTGGGCCGCGCTGCGCCTGGCGTAGTCCTCGGATGCGGCCGCGTTGTGCCTGGCTTTCTCGAACTGGCTGATGTCGGCGCCCGATACGAACGCCTTGCCGCCGGCGCCGCGCAGGATGACGACGCGCACGGCGTCGTCGTCGCGCAAGGCCGTCAGCGCCTCGCCAAATCCCTCCCACATCTCCAGCGACATCGCATTGCGCTTGTCGGGATTGTTGAAGGTGACGACGCCGACGCCATCGGCGGCGTGCCGGAGGATCTTGCCGTCTGCGTAAGGTGTTCCGGTCGTGCTGAGAATGTCGGGCATCGCGCGCTCGCTGGTCATGGGCGAGGCGCAATGTGAGGCGCAGGCGTCGCCGCGGTCAACCGGCGCAGGAGAAGACAGCCTGCATCCGCCCGTGCGGCGATTGCATGGCGCGCGCAATCCGGCAAGGGGACGAACGGCCGGAAGCAAACGGCCAAGAAAAAGGGCGGCTGGGCCGCCCCGACAGTACCGCGCGCTAGCGCGGCGGCACGCCATGTCTCGATCGGCTGTCTCGATCGGCTCTCGTCCAATCCGGCCGCGCGCTCGCGGCGCGGCGGATTGAACATCGGCCGAAAGGCCGGGCCGATGATCGGCCTCAGCTCTCGTTCGCCGCGATCGATTCCATCAGCGACACGAGCTGACGTTGCACCGTCTGGTCCTTGATCTTGCTGTAGGCGCGCAGCAGACGGAGGCTGAAGGCCGAATCGAGGAAGAGCAGGCTCTCGACTTCGCGAGCCTTGTTGTCGCCGTCGTAGAAGAAGGTCACGGGTACGTCGAGGGCGGAGGCGATCTGCTGCAGGCGAGCTGCGCCGACGCGGTTGACGCCCTTCTCGTATTTCTGGACCTGCTGGAAGCTGACGCCCAGCTTCTCGCCGAGTTCGGCCTGCGAGATCTTCATCTCGACGCGCCGCAGACGGATGCGCTTGCCAAGCTCGATGTCCGGCTTGCCGGCACTGCGCTGCTTCATTCTTTTCGCCGCTGCTTTCATCTCTGTTCTCACCTTTGTTCTTCGGTTGAAAATCCCCCGAAGAGCTGGGTCAGGGGTTCGCCCATATAGGAGTCCTTGAATTCATGCGGGTGCACGAACTCTTCCTTAAACCACGGGAAGCGAGCCGGATTGAAAGCCTCGATCAGCCAGTCAATCATGTGCCGAACGCGCGGAATACGGCCGCTACCGGGGTGGTAGGACAGCCAGATATCCAGCGGCCGGTTCAGCTCGACCTCCAGTGGAATCAATTTCCCGCCGAGCGCGATGGCGTAGCTCGGGAACACGCCGATGCCCGCGCCATTCGCGACCGCCCAGTAGTTGGCGCTGGAGACGTTGGTCTTCATGACCAGAAGGTCCCGCTCCGAAACGCCCGGGAAGAAGCTCTCGAAGGATTCCTTGGCGGCGAGCTGGTCGGCGAATTGCAGCACCAGGCGATGCTTGATCAGCTCCGCCGCCGAGCGCGGCGCGCCATGCTTTGCGATGTATTTCTCCGCGGCCCAGAACATCAGGTGCATGCGGCCGAGCCGCACCAGCTTGACGTCGAGCGCCGAGGGACGCGACAGATGGATGGCGACGTCGGCCTCGTGGCGCGAGACGTCGGCCGAGCGCATCGCGCAATGCAGGTCCACCAGGATCTTCGGGTAGGCCTGCTGGAATTCGACCAGGCGCGGCGCCAGCCAGAAGGTGCCGAGCCCCTCGGTGACGGCGACGCGGACCTCGCCCGACAAGGCGTTGGCCATCGAATCGCTGGCGCGTAGCACGTCGAAAGTGGCCGCCTCCATGCGCTCGACCGCGGAGACCACCAGGGCGCCCTCATCGGTCAGATGGGTGCCGTGGACGTCGCGGGTGAACAGCGTGGTGCCGGTCTGGCGCTCGAAATCGTCGATCCGGCGCCGCACGGCGTTGATCGACAGCGACAGGCGCTCGGCCGCCGAGCGAAAACTTCCGCATCGGACGACTTCCAGGAATATGCGGGCGGCATCCCAATCCGAGAGACCGCTGAGATTTGTCTTTGGGCGTTCCGCCAGAGGAACGCCCCTTTCCGCTAAGGAGTGCATACAATTCCCTTTGGAGCGCTAAACTGGCAGAATCTGGCGCAAACCACAACCACGGCGGGTTGGGGGACGACGAGTTTTGAACGTCATCCTTTACTACCGGTTGGGAGGTATTGGGATGCTGCCATGGGTGGGAATTCGGGCCGGCGATCGGCTCGACTGAGGGGTAGGGCGTGAGTTCCGTTGCGAGCCACGAAATGGCTGCGGGATTGCCGGCGCTGTCCGCGATGAATGATCATGCGCGAGAGCCGATACCGTTTCCCTTGATGGATCGATCACACCGCATCGGGCGTTTGCTCCAGGACCGATTGGGCGATCGCCGACAGCGCTGCTTGGCGATGACGGCCGGACTCGCGGTTCCCTGGCAGAAACACGCTGAAATCAGGTTCGGGGGCACAGCCGCCTCATGCTATCTTTGGTCTTCCATGGGGGCCGAAAGGGGCGTGAGCGATACGTCCCGCAGGTCGAATTAACGGAAAGAACGCCGGTGTCGCATTCAGACGAACAGTTGCAGTCGGTGCTGGAAACGCTCGAGGAGTGCCGCAGGGTTCTCAATGCCTGCAACAGCCGTGAGTCGGCCGAGATGCTGTCCATCGTCATCCTCGACGTGCGGATGAAGCTGAAAGGAATTGACAGCGCCGATCTCAAGGCGCTGTGCGACGAAATGCTGCGGAGCGCTGCGAGCGAGCCGCTGACCCCTTCCAAGCAGACGCAGGACCAGCCCCGGCGTCCGCTGCTCCGCGTGGTGAAGTAGCCGCGCCGCCGAATCTCGCTTTTTGGCGAGGTTTGTGCGCGTCCCGATGCCGTATCTGTGATCACGGAAGGCATCGGGAGGAGCCTTGGTTTTGTGCGCCTCTGTTGCGCATTCTCGGCCATCGGCTACACCAGAGCCGGTTCGGCTCCGGCCCGGGCGCACTCCTTGCGCGCCGTACCGGCGCCTGAGATGGCTCCGACTGCATCATGCAAAATGTTTCGATCCCGGCGGCGCTGATTGCCGGCCTCGTCAGCTTCCTCTCGCCTTGCGTCCTGCCTCTGGTTCCGCCCTATCTGATCTACCTGACGGGCGCTACGATCGAGCATGTCGAGAGCGACGAGCCGCCCGCTGCCTCCAAGCGTGCGATCATGATGTCGGCGCTGCTGTTCGTGCTCGGCTTCTCCACGATCTTCGTGACGCTCGGCGCCAGCGCCTCGCTGGTGGGCGGGCTGATCCGGGCCTGGTCGGCGGAGCTGTCGATCCTCGCCGGCATCGTCATCATGATCATGGGCCTGCACTTCCTCGGCCTGACCCGCATCGGCTTTCTGATGCGCGAGGGACGGCTGCCGATCCCCAAGCCGGTCGGCCTCTGGGGCGCCTACGTCATGGGCCTCGCCTTCGCGTTCGGCTGGACGCCTTGCATCGGTCCGATCCTCGCCGCAATTCTCTCGATCGCCGCGGCGGAAGCCACGGTGGCGAAAGGCGCGGGCCTGCTCGCGGTCTATTCCGCGGGCCTCGGCATTCCCTTTCTGATCGCCGCGCTGATGATCGAGCAGTTCTCCGCACTGTTCGCACGCATGAAGGGCCATCTCATCAATGTCGAGCGTGCTATGGGCGTTCTGATGGTGATCACCGGCATTGGCTTTCTCACCGGCGCAGTCTCGAATGTGAGCATCTGGCTGCTGGAGACGTTTCCGGCGCTGCAGACGATCGGCTGAGGCTCGGGAACCGGGTTTTCACGGACGAAGACGTCAAGGAACCGTTGAGGACCGCCAGCGCATGCTGTGTCGGAACGGCACGATTTTCAAACCTTTCCGGTTCCGAGGCGTTGGAGCAAGGACAACTCGCATGGTGGAGATCACGTGACCAAGACACTGCGCATAGAACCCTTGTCTGACAACGCGGCTCTGGTCGCCTGGCAATTCCTGGGGCAACCGCTGCCGGAATGGCCGAGCTGGGTTCAGTCGAACTGCTCGCTGCAGAAGGATGCCGACGGAACATTCGAGCTTCGGCACGAGCGGCGCAGCGGCACTCAGATCGTCTATCTCGGCGAGTGGCTGGTGCGAGACCTCGATGGCGGCGTGGACTTCTACACCGACGCCGAGATCTGGTCGCGGTTCGCTGCGAAGCGCTGACACGATGAGACAGGGCCTACGCGCCGCTCGGGCCTTAGTCTCTTCGGCTTGAACTTCAGCCGATCAAAAGCCTGTGTCGTCGGTGGGGCAAAAAGCCTCGCGAGCAGACGCACGCGCGCGACACAATCTGTGGTAATATTTCATTGTACTGCACCCAGAGGGGCATTTTTCAAGAACCTATACTGAAACGAGCATTACGACCAATCGACATTTTCGGCGCCCCTCTCCCTTACAGCATTTGAGCAGGAGCTAGCGATGGGAACCGACGTGAACGTTCATCCCGGTCATGGCAAGGCCGGACGTCAACCGACGCGAGAATTTCTCGACACGCTTTCAGGACACGACGATCCGGGCATGTTTGGCCGGATGTTTCCGGCACTGGAGCCGCTGGCCGTCGATGATGGCCCGCTGCGTGAGCTCGCCGACGCGATGAAGGACCCCGCTCCCGGCGACGCCGCGGGGAACAATCTCAACGTCCCGGCCGGCTTCACCTATCTCGGGCAATTCATCGACCATGACATCACGCTCGATCTGACCTCCTTCGGCGAGAAGGAGGCTGACCCGACGGCGGTGACGAATTTTCGCACGCCCGCACTCGATCTCGACAGCATCTACGGTCTCGGTCCCGACGGAAGCCGCCATCTGTACGCGCGCAATTCGGCGAGCGACAACGGCAAGACTCCCGGTCCCAAGCTTCTGATCGGCAAGACCGTCAACGTCGATACCATCACCGGAGACCATCGCAACGACCTGCCGCGCAATCCCGAGGGGTTCGCCCTCATCGGCGATCACCGCAACGACGAGAACCTGCTCGTCGCGCAAACCCACCTTGCGATGCTGAAGTTTCACAACAAGGTCTGCGATCAGCTCGCGGCGTCGGGCAAGCCGGCGGGCGAGATCTTCGAGGAAGCGCGCCGGATCGTGACCTGGCACTATCAATGGATGGTCCTGCACGATTTCGTCGAGCGGATCACCGAGAAGGGGATCGTCGCCAAAATTCTCGAGCAGGGACGGCGCTTCTACCGCTTCAAGAAGACGCCCTACATGCCCGTCGAGTTTTCAGGCGCCATCTACCGTCTCGGCCACAGCATGGTCCGCCAAGTCTATAGCCACAACAGGATCTTCACACCGGGCGGTCTCACGCCGGCGACGCTCGACCTGCTGTTCAGGTTCACCGGCCTGTCGGGCGGAATCATCGGCGATCTGGCGCCCGACCCGATACAGCCGCCGCTCCCGATTCCGGTGCTTTCGAGCAACTGGATCATCGACTGGCGGCGCTACTTCCAGGTGCTGCCGAACAATCCTGCAGGCGTGACGCTCAATCCGTCGCGCAAGATCGACCCGTTCATGGTGCCGCAACTCCACAACCTGCCCGGTGAGGGCGGCAGCCTGCCGTTCCGCAATCTCAAGCGCGGCGTGCTACTCGGATTGCCGTCCGGGCAGGACGTCGCCAAGGCCATGAAGATCAAGAATCCGCTGTCTCCGGAAGAAATCTCGAAGGGGAGCGATGGTGCCGTGGCGAAGAAACATGGCCTGCACCAGCACACCCCGCTCTGGTACTATATCCTCAAGGAGGCGGAGCAGCGGGGCAACGGTGAACGGCTCGGGCCGGTCGGCGCCACGCTGCTCGCCGAGGTCTTCGTCGGCCTCGTCCACGGTGATCACCAGTCGTATCTGTGGCTCAAGGGCAAGACCTGGAAGCCGACGCTTCCGTCGCAAGTGCCGGGCGAATTCACGATGGCCGACCTGCTGCGCTTCGTCGGCGATATCAGCCCGATCGACGGCATCTCGACCGTCTAGATC
>JAEYTQ010000068.1 GCA_023433965.1 Pseudomonadota bacterium
ACCGAGGACTACGGTGCCGTCATCCTCGATCTCGGCCTGCCCGGAATGGATGGCTTGGCGGTGGTCAAGCGCTGGCGTGCGAACGGACGGTCCATGCCGGTGTTGATCCTGACGGCGCGGGGCAGCTGGGCCGAGCGCGTCGATGGTATCGATGCCGGCGCCGACGACTACCTGGCCAAGCCGTTCCGCATGGAGGAGTTGCTGGCACGGTTGCGCTCGATCGTACGCCGCTCGGCGGGCCATTCCTCCCCGCGGATTGGTGCGGGCGACGTCGAACTGGACGAGCGCCAGATGAAAGTGACGCTGCGCGGCGCGCCCGTCGCGTTGTCGCCGCTAGAGTACCGCCTGATCGCCTTTCTCCTGCACCATCGCGGTCGCGTGGTGTCGCAGCAGGAGCTCGATGAAAACGTCTATGGCCACGGCGAAGACCACGAGTCGAATGCGCTCGAGGTGCTGGTTGGCCGGGTGCGCAAGAAGCTGGGTTCGGATCTGATCGAGACCAGGCGCGGCTTCGGCTATCTGATACCGGACGCGACGCCGTGAGCTGGGGTTCACTGCGGCTGAGGTTGGTGGCCGGCGGGGTGGTCGCCATCCTGATTGCGCTGACAATCGCCGGCGCCGGACTGATGCTGCTGTTCGAACGACACGTCTCGCGGACCGTTGGCGACGAGCTCGATGTCTATCTCAAGCAACTCGTCGCGGGCATCGACGCCGATTCGCAGGGCCGACTCGTGGTCGGCCGGCCGCCGGCCGATCCGCGCTTCGCCGATCCGCTTTCGGGCTTGTATTGGCAGGTCTCCGATGACAGCGACCAAGTGCTGCGTTCACGTTCGCTGTGGGACACGGCGTTGAACCTGCCGCAGGATGAACCGTCGCCTGGCGAATTGCACCGTCACGTCATCGTTGGCCCGGCGAACGCCCGGCTCCTGGTCAGCGAGCGCCGCGTGCTGCTCACGGTCGTCGACCGCCGCGCGCCGGTGCGCGTCGCGGTGGCGGCCGATCTCGGCCGCGTAACGGCTGCGGCCTCGCACTTCGCCAGGGATCTGGCGCTGGCGCTCGGCGTACTGGGCCTGGTGCTGGCCGCGGCCACCTCGATCCAGGTCGGGCTCGGCTTGCGCCCCCTGGACGCACTTCGCCGCGGCATCGCGGACGTCCGTTCCGGGCAGCGTAAGCATCTCCCCGCCGAAGTCCCAACCGAGGTGAAGCCTCTGGTGGAAGAGCTCAACAGCCTGATCGACGCCCAGGAGCGCGAGATCGATCGCTCGCGCAGCCGTGCCGCCGATCTGGCACACGGGCTGAAGACGCCGCTCGCTGCGCTCGCGGCCGATGCCGCGCTTTTGCGCCAACGGGGCGAGGAGGACGTCGCCAAGGCCATCGAATCCGTCGGCGAGGCAATGAGCCGTCACGTTGACCGTGAGTTGGCACGTGCCCGGGCGCGGGGGACGGCACGGCAACGCGGCGGCATTGCCACGCCGCTCAGGCCGCTGGTCGAGTCGCTGTTGCTGACGCTGGCGCGCACCCCCGCTGCACGGCGGCTCGACTTCAGGATCTGCATGACCGGCGAGCCCAGCGTGCCGCTGGACCGGACTGACCTCGCCGAAGTGTTGGGAAATCTCCTCGAGAATGCCGCCCGTCACGCCAAGAGCAAGGTGCGCATCGGTGCTGATGCCACCGCGAATCCGGCGATCGTGATCGAGGACGACGGTCCGGGCATCGCGGCCGCCGAACGAGTCCGCGTGCTCGAGCGCGGGGCACGCCTCGATGAGCGCGGCGAAGGTGCCGGCATCGGCCTCGCCATCGTGCAGGACGTGCTGAGCGCCTATGGGTGGCAGCTCGTTCTCACCGAGTCCGAACTCGGCGGACTGAAAGCCGTCATCGCGCCAAAGGGCGCTCGGGATCGAACGGCTGCCCGCGATAGTGCCGCGTCTTCTGGCCGAACGCGTTGAGAGCCCGATGGCCCAGGCAAGCTGCCTCGCCGGTTCCGTTTGTCACCGCTGCACGATCGACCCGGAGCGACCGATCAGACGGGCGAGCTGGCGGAAGCGGCTGCCGACGCGGTCGGCGACGAGGTCGCCGAGCCGGTGCTCGAACACCAGCATCAGATTGCGGCCCCGGTTGCGGAAATGCGTGGCCGGCAACACGCCCGGACGCGCTGCCGAGATCAAATGGGCGACGCGGAACGCTGCGCCCAGGAGGCGTGCGCGTTCGAGCTGTGCCGGCGTCAGCAGCTCCTGCATGGCGACCGGCGGCTGGTTCTCCTCGCTGAGTCCGGCGTAGCGATAGAACACGGACAGACCGACGAAGGCGCGTTCGACATGGGTGATCGCGCCGAAATTGCCGTTGACGACGAGGCTCAGCGTCTGCTCGCCGCGATGGTCGGGATGCACGCGCCAGCCGATGTCGGAGAGCAGGCAGGCGGTATGGCGCAGGCGGCGATCCTCCTCGGTCTCGCGCAGCTTCACCACGCGCGCGAGGCGGTCGGTCCAGGCGATCAGCTCGTGGGCATGCTTGGCCGAGCGTGAGAGCAGTTGATTCAGCTCCTCGGCCGCGCAGATCAGGCCATCCTTCTTGCGCTCGACCTCCGACAGCTTCTCGTGCAACAGGCCCTCGCGCACGCCGAAGGTCGAGAACACGATGGTCTTCGGCTTGGCAACGCGGATGATGTGCTCGAGCACCAGCGCCGCGTAGGTGAGGAGCGGGCGCCGCGCATCGGCGACGATCTCGATGTCGGCGAGCATGTCGGTGGCAGCGAGCCGCCGCAGCCGGCGCGAGAAGTCGAGCGCCTCAGCGGCGGGAATGGAGTAGCCGTGCATCACCTGGAGCGAATAGCCGCTCTGGATGATGTGGATGCGCGCCAGCGCGCGCCAGGTGCCGCCGACGGCATAGAAGGTGCGGCCACGGCCCGCCGCGAGCTGCGGCACGGCGTCGAGCTCCTCGCGCACGATGCGGTCGGCGCGCTTGAGCGATTTGTGCGCGAGGTCCTGCAGCGCGAGACCGCCGAGCGGCAGCGTCACGCCGCTGCGCACCGTGTTCTTGCGCACGTCGATCAGCTCGAGCGAGCCGCCGCCGAGGTCGCCGACGATGCCGTCGGGGTGGTGGATGCCGGACAGCACGCCGAGCGCCGAAAGCCGCGCCTCGCGCGGGCCCGACAGGATCTCGATCTTGACCGCGCAGATGCGCTCGGCCTTGGCGATGAAGTCGGCGCCGTTGGAGGCATCGCGGCAGGCGGCGGTCGCGATCGCGTACACGCGCCCGACCTGCATCACGCGGCACAGGGCGCGGAAGCGCTTGAGCGAGGTCAGCGCCTTGTCGACGGCGTCGGGCGCGAGCAGGCCGGTGCTCTGCACCTCGCGCCCGAGGCCGCACAGCGTCTTCTCGTTGAAGATCGGGATCAGGCTGCGCGCCAGCGCCTCGTAGACGACGAGACGGACCGAATTGGAGCCGATGTCGATGACGGCGACGCTGGAGCCGCGCTTGCGCGGCCGCTTCACGTTGCAGATCCCCGATCAGGATTGATGGCGTTCGTTCCGGCGCGTGAGACGACGCGGCGAGGATTCCTTGAGCGACTTTCCACGGCCAGACAGACTCGGATTCGTCATGAAGTAGTTGTGGACGTTGAAAGGCTCCTCGCCCTTCGCGGTCTTCATACGCGTTGACGACCCATCCGGCAACAACTGCCAGCTCTGCTCGTTGTCCTTCAGGTTCGCGACCATGATCTGTTCGAGAACCTGCTGATGCACCGTCGGATTTTGCAGCGGACACAGCACCTCGACGCGGCGGTCGAGGTTGCGCGGCATCATGTCGGCCGAGGAGATATACACAGCCGCTTTCGTTCCGGGTAGGCCGTGGCCCATGCCGAAGCAGTAGATTCGGCCGTGTTCCAAGAAGCGGCCGATGATCGACTTGACGCGGATGTTCTCCGACAGGCCGGGAATGCCGGGCCTGAGACAGCATATGCCGCGCACCACGAGCTCGACCTGGACGCCGGCCTGGGAGGCCTCGTAGAGCGCGTCGATTATGTCGGGGTCGACCAGCGAGTTCATCTTCATCCAGACCGCGCCGGGCCGTCCGTGGCGCGCATGTGCCGTCTCGCCCTGGATGTGCTCGATAATGCGCTTGCGCAAGGTCAGCGGCGACACCGCCATCTTCTCCAGATCGCTCGGCGCGGCATAACCGGTGATGAAATTGAACACGCGCGCGGCGTCGCGGCCGATGGTCGGATCCGAGGTGAAGTAGGAGAGGTCGGTGTAGATGCGCGCGGTGACCGGGTGATAGTTGCCGGTGCCGGTATGGACGTAAGTCGTCAGGCTGCCGCCCTCGCGGCGTACGACCATCGAGAGCTTCGCGTGTGTCTTCAATTCGAGGAAGCCGTAGACGACCTGCACGCCGGCGCGTTCGAGATCGCGCGCCCAGCGGATGTTGGCCTCCTCGTCGAATCGCGCCTTCAACTCGATCAAGGCGGTGACGGATTTGCCGGCTTCGGCCGCTTCGGCGAGCGCGCGCACGATCGGCGAGTTGTTGGAGGTACGGTAGAGCGTCTGCTTGATCGCGACGACATCGGGGTCGCGCGTGGCCTGCTGCAGGAACTGCACCACGACGTCGAAGGACTCGTAGGGATGGTGGACGATCAGGTCCTTTTGCCGGATCGCGGCGAAGATGTCGCCGCCATGCTCGCGCACGCGCTCGGGATGGCGTGGCACGTAAGGAGTGAATTCGAGATCGGGCCGGTCGAGGCGGGTGAGCTGCGAGAGTTCGTTCATCGCCTGCACCCCGTCGACCAGGAAGACCTCATCGTCGGCGGCCGAGAGCGCGTGCTGCACGAAGCTGCGCAGCTGCTCCGGCATCTTGGCGTCGATCTCGAGCCGGATCACCGACCCGCGGCGGCGGCGCTTCAGCGCGGTCTCGAACAGGCGGACCAGATCTTCGGCCTCTTCCTCGATCTCGAGCTCGGAGTCGCGGATGATCCGGAAGGCACCCTGGCCGTGTACGTTGTAGCCCGGGAATAGGCGGTTGATGAACAAGCCGGTTGCCTGCTCCAGCGAGATCAACCGGACCTTGCCGTCAGCGGGCAGACGGATGAAGCGGTCGATCTTGCCGGGCATGCGGATCAGCGCGTTCATCTGCCGGCCGTCCGCGGCGCGCGTGAGCTGGAGCGCAATGGTGAAGCCGAGGCTCGGAATGAACGGGAAGGGGTGCGCAGGGTCGATCGCGAGCGGTGTCAGCAGCGGGAAGACGTTGTGGAGGAAATAGTCCTCGATCCAGGCCCGTTCCGCCTTGGTGACGTCCTTGCCGTCGACCAGCACGATCCCGACCTCGGCGAGCGTGCTGCGCAGGTCGCGCCAGATCGCCTGTTGGTCGGAGGCGAGCTCGGAAACGGTGCGGTTGATCAGCGCGAGCTGCTCGGACGGGGTCAGGCCGTCGGGGCTGCGCTCGGCAATGCCCTCGCGCACCTGGGCCTTGATGCCGGCGACGCGGACCATGAAGAACTCGTCGAGGTTGTTCGCCGAAATCGACAGGAATCGCACCCGCTCCAGCATCGGATGGCTGGGATTGACCGATTCCTCCAGGACACGGCGGTTGAAATGCAGCCAGGACAGCTCGCGATTGATAAATCGTTCGGGGCTCGAGGCGATCGCGGGCAGGTCCTCGGCCTCTGGAAGTTTTTCTTTCGTTTCAACGGTTTGCGCAGAGTCCATCAGAAGTCGGTCCATCCTGTCTCGCCTCACTTTGCGATCTATGCGCAAAACCCGCGGGAGCATGTGTTACAGCGATGACGTTTCGATGACATTGATGTTCCGCGGCTGCGCTGCGTCAAGCGGAACTCGTACGAAGCCCCGGGGCGGGCGAGGCGGCTCAAGCGTCTCGCAGCAGCTCGGCGGCCAGCGCCCTCGTGACGGGCCGACCGAGCCGCAGGGCTTCGCTGTCGAGCAGTTCCACCGCTTGCCGGGCGGCGGCCGAGGATCGCTCGAGGCGGGTGGCGAGATAGCCGACCACGCTCTCGTCCACGGTGAGCTGGCGGTCGGCGCAGAATTTCACGATCAGGCTGCGGAAGAGCTGGTCGTCGGGGGCGCGCAGCGTGACCACCGGAACGGCCCGCACGCGCGAGCGCAGGTCGCGAAGCTCGACTTCCAGCGAGGCCGGCGCCTCGCGCCCGGTCAACAGGACGTAGGCGCCATCCTCGCGGGCGAGGTTCATCAGGTGAAACACGGCGCGCTCGTCGAAATCCTTGGCCTTGATATCCTCGACCACCAGCGCGCCGGTGGCGAGCGCGCCCGGGACGCCCGCCGCGGTCAGCGCATTGGCGCTGGTCGTGCGCGCGCCGGCCTCTTCCGCCCAGATCGCCGCGAGATGGCTCTTGCCGCTTCCCTCCGGGCCCGCCAGCCACATGATCCGGTTCGGCCATTCCGGCCAGCTGTCGATCAGGCCGAGACCTTCCGCATTGGCGGGGCCTTCGAGGAAATTGTCCCGGCTGAGGCTCTCCGCATGCGGGAGGGAAAACGCCAATTGTCGGGGATGAACGCGGCCTGCCACGCTTGCTTTGCTCCATGCCGGAATGCCGGCTCGTTCGACGAGGTTCGACTTGATCGTCCGGGAGTTGGCCTTTTACGGGGCCGATTGCCCTTTCACCTGGTCTCGATCGTGCTACTTGGCCTCGATCGTACTCATGTGCCGCAACCACTCGACGAGATAGAGCGACACGGAGGAGAGCGTGAAGACGGTAACGAGACCCATCAGGATGATATCATAAGGCGCGGGCTTGAAGCCGAAGGCAAGCGCGGCCAGCACCAGCGCGGCGAATGCGACTTGCGCGACCGTGTTGAGCTTGGACACCTTCGAGGGCTTCATCTCGACCGGCCGGTCAAACAGCCAGGACACGATCACGGCGGCGACGATCATGATGTCGCGCGACACCACCAGGATCACGATCCAGCGCGGGATCGCGCCCCAGATGCCCAGCGCCATGTAAATCGAGACCAGCAGCGCCTTGTCCGCGAGCGGATCGAGCAGGGCGCCGAGCTCGCTTCGCATGTTGAAGCGCTTGGCCAAAAAGCCGTCGACGGCGTCGCTGATGCCGGCGATCAGGAACACGGCGAATGCCACCTCCATCTGGCTCGACACGATCGCCCAGACGATGACCGGGACCAGCATGATGCGGCCCAGGGTAATGATGTTCGGAATACTCACGAAAGCCTTCCCGGCACCGGTTCTGACCTCAAATCCGGCCCGTTACAGGCTGAACCGGTTGATATGTCTACATAGTATACCGAGGAGCGCCATGCGAGCCATTGCGTGTCCCCGGAATTCGACGTAACCAGCCGCAAACCCACTGGAAATCGGGCATGACCGACCGCAAAAACGGCCTCACTTACGCCGATTCAGGCGTCGATATCGACGCGGGCAACCGCCTGGTCGACCTGATCAAGCCGATGGTGCGCGCCACCGCACGGCCCGGGGCCGACGCCGAGATCGGCGGCTTCGGCGGTCTGTTCGACCTCAAGGCGGCCGGATTCAAGGATCCTGTCCTCGTCGCCGCAACCGATGGGGTCGGCACCAAGGTCAAGATCGCGATCGACACGGGCCTGCATGGCGGCATCGGCATCGACCTCGTCGCCATGAGCGTCAACGACCTCGTCGTGCAGGGCGCCGAGCCGCTGTTCTTCCTGGACTATTTCGCCTGCGGCAAGCTCGACCCCGAGGCCACGGCCTCGATCGTCGCGGGCGTCGCGGAGGGTTGCCGCGAATCCGGCTGTGCGCTGATCGGCGGGGAGACCGCCGAGATGCCGGGCCTGTACAAGGACGGCGATTACGACCTCGGCGGCTTTGCCGTCGGCGCCGCCGAGCGCGGTACCTTGTTGCCGCGCAAGGACATCGCCGCGGGCGATGCCGTGATCGGCCTTGCCTCCTCTGGCGTGCATTCCAACGGCTTCTCGCTGGTCCGCAAGATCGTGGCGCAATCCGGCCTCGGCTTCGAAGCGCAGGCGCCGTTCGCGCCGGTGATGACGCTCGGCGGCGCGCTGCTGACCCCGACCAAGCTCTACGTAAAATCCTGCCTGCGTGCGATCCGCGAGACCGGTGCGGTGAAAGGCCTCGCCCATATTACCGGCGGCGGCTTCACCGACAACATTCCGCGCGTGCTGCCGAAGCACCTCGGCGTCGGCATCGATCTCGCGCGTCTGCCCGTGCTGCCGGTGTTCAAATGGCTGGCCGCGCAGGCCGGCATCGCCGAGCTCGAGATGCTGCGTACCTTCAATTGCGGCATCGGCATGAT
>JAEYTQ010000209.1 GCA_023433965.1 Pseudomonadota bacterium
GGCATCGAAGCGCTGAGCCTTGCTTATCGCGGGTTCTACCGGCTGTGTCTGGGCGATACACGAGCCGGCCAGGCGGATCAGGATCTCGCCGCTGCGATGGCGCTCTCCAGCAGCGATATCGATCCGATCATGGGAGGCATCCTCTACTGCAACATCCTGTGGGCGGCGCGGATGTTCGGAGATTGGGCGAGGGCCGATCAGTGGACACTGGGCTATCAGAAATATTGCACCGAGAGCGGCATGGAATTGACCGGCTCGTGTCAGCTCCATCGGTCCGAAGTTCTCGGCGTCAGGGGCTCGCTTGGTGAAGCCTTGTCGCGCATCCAGGACTCGCTGGCACGGCTGACAGGCGACGCACCATGGGCGATCGGCGACGCCAATCGCGTGCTGGCCGACATCCATGCTGCGATCGGCAATGACGACGCCGCTCTCGAAGCCTACGACAAGGCCTATGCTCTCGGCTGGTGCCCGGAGCCCGGTCGCGCCATGCTCTTGCTGGAACGCGGCGAGGCTGATGCGGCCTACACCAGTCTCGAACGTAGCTTGATCGGAAAGACCTGGTGGACCCTGCAGCGGCGAGGAATATTGTTTGCGCATCTGGCGCTCGCCGCCGCGCATACAGGTCGGCATGAGCAGGCGCTGGAGCTGATCGAAGAGCTTTCCGGAAGTCCGGATCGATGGCCAATGCCGTCGATCCGAGCATTGACGAACGAAGCGCAATCGGTTCTCGCCGATGCGCGCGACGATTATGATTCTGCGCTGCGGCATCTGCACCTGGCCCGGCAGCTGTGGTCGAGCATCGACGGGCGAGTGCAGGCGGTCAGGCTGAGACTCCGTATCGCGAAGCTGCAATTGGCGCATGGCGACGTTCGAGGTGCCTCGGCGGAAATTCACGCAGCCCAGCTGGTGGCCGGCGAACTCGGCTCGCGGAAGTTCGAGGCGGAGTGTGCGGCTTTGCGGCGGGAAGCCGATAGGCGTGCGGCGGGACGCGCGGCCTAGAGACCGTCCGAAATACGTGCTCCGCCTTCAAATGGCATGTGGGTTTTCATCCCGTTAACTCTGAAGCAGGCCGACCATGGACTGAGGAACGGGCGGGGGCGTGGGGACCTCGTAGATGCCGCTCCTCCGAGGCCCGACATCAAAAATGCAGGTTGAGGCGCAACAGCGCCTGGTGCCGCTCGAACTGATCGAGGTTGAGGCTGCGGTTGTCGCCGATCGCCTTGCCCGCGACCTGCATCTGCCAGGTGCCGGAGATGCCGACTTCCTTCGAGATGCTGTAGGAGAAGGTCGGGCCGGCAAAGATGGCATCGCCTAGGAAACGGTCGAGTGCGCCGCCGTCATACGCCCGCGCGTAGCGGACGCCGAGGCCGAACAAGAGTTCGGGTTGCACTGCGTACGAGATCGCCCCCTGGAGCTGCATCTCGGAATCGTGTCGCCAGAGATTGGTCAGGGTCTCGCGGGTCCCGCCGGTCCCGTACCAAACGTTGAAGGCCGCAAACAGCCGGTCCTTGATCAGCTCGCGGTCGAACAGCGCGGCAAACTCCGCGCCATATTGCGCGATGTGCATGCCGCTGGCGTCGTCGATCCGGCTCCAGCCGGGCTGTGCGTGGAGAGTGAGCCCGAACGGCGCGACGGCACGATCGACCAGCTTGTAGCGCAGTTCGAGCGCGACGCCGCTGAAAGCGACGTCCCGATGATCGGCAAGTCCCGGAACGCCCTTGATGTGCTGCCCGCTCAGCGCAAATCCCGGCGCAATCCTGAAATTGTCCGAGACCGTGTATTTGACCTGATTGAGATTGGCCCAGGCTGCGTAGCCGCCGGAGCGCTTGCCGAACGCGCCGACATTCTCGAACTCGACCTCGATCTCGCCGGGCTTCCCGATGTCGGAGCCCATGCTGAAACCGAAAATGTGCTCCGTGTCGATCTCCGCGTGAGCCGACGCCAACCCTCCCGCCAGCTTGTTGACGCCGGGGGCGGGGAAGGGAGCTGCATATGCGAAGGCGCGTGGGCCCTCGTCGGCAGAGGCCGACACGCAACTCGCCAGATGACCGGCGACGATGGTTGCCGCCACTTTGGCGCCCCTTAAGCTCGATTTTCTCAGCACGACATCCACCAACCCGCGCGGACCAAGGGCACTGATCGACGCAGGGAGCTCAGGTCCGCGCAAGCTCTCTGCTATTGCAAGTCATTCGCAATAACATTCCACAGAATGCCGGGGCATGCAACTACTTGCTAATCATTCTTAGTCGCGTTCGAGAGTATTTCTGCTTGAGGGCTCAATGGACGGGGTGCCCCCGGGGCCCCTATGAGCATTGAAGCCGCGCCGGGTTCCACTGATCTACGTCGGACAGGCCGCAAGACCGGAGCACTCCGCGCCCATCTAAGAGCCGAAAGACGGGCAAGCCTGATGCGGGATCATTTTCGGGGGTCGAACCTTCGCCGCGCCGTCAGACGCGCAGCTCTTGTTGACAATCAGGAGGCGGGCCTTACCACCACGACAAAGCTGAAGGGAGCGACCTGATGACGAGTGGCTTGCGCAAGGGTCTGACGAGCTATGGCGATGCCGGTTTCTCGCTGTTCCTGCGCAA
>JAEYTQ010000225.1 GCA_023433965.1 Pseudomonadota bacterium
CGCAGGACTTCTCCTCCTTCCTGCTGCAGGCGCAAGCTTCCAAGGCGGAGATCATCGCCTTGATCAATGCCGGCGGCGACACCATCAATTCCATCAAGCAGGCGGTCGAGTTCGGCATTCCGCAAGGAGGCCAGCGCGTGGTCGCGACGGTGCTGTATCTCAGCGACGTCCACTCGCTCGGCCTGAAGATTGCGCAAGGGCTGCAGTTCACCGAATCCTTCTACTGGGACCTGAATGACGACACCCGCGCCTGGCCCAGGCGCTTCGCGCCGCGCAACAACGGCCGTTATCCGACCGCGCTGCATGCCGGCGCCTACGCCACGACGCTGCACTACCTCAAGGCCGTCGATGCGCTCGGCGCTTCCGGCAACGGCAAGGCCGTGGTCGAGCAGATGAAGAAGCTGCCGACCGATGATCCCCTGTTCGGTAAGGGCAGCGTGCGCGCCGACGGCCGCAAGCTGCACAACATGTACCTGTTCGAGGTGAAATCGCCCGGGGATTCCAAATATCCCTGGGACTATTACAAGCTGGTCAAGACCATCGCGCCCGCCGAGGCCTGGCGGCCGCTGGCGGATGGCGGCTGCGAATTCCTGAAGTCGTGAGCGGCACTGACCGGCCGGTCGCGCTGGTCACCGGCGGCGGCGGTGATATCGGGCGCGCCATTGCGCTTAAGTTAGCGCAGATGAGCGCGGCGGTCGCGATCGTCGATCGCGACGAAGCGGCCGCACGCGCCACCGCCCAACTGGTCGAGCAGGGCGGGGCGAGGGCGCTCGCCATCCGCGCCGATGTCTCCCTCGCGCAGGATACCATCGCCTTCGTCGAGGCGACCGAAGCACGCCTGGGGCCGATCGGCATCTTCGCCAACAATGCGGGCATCGAGGGCGTCGTCGCTCCTCTCCACGAATATCCCGACGAAACCTTCGATCGATTGCTGCAGGTGAACGTGAAGGGCGTGTTTCTCGGCCTCAAGCACGTCATCGCCAGGATGATGCAACGCGGCACCGGCGCCATCATCAACACCGCGTCGACCTCCGCGATCCGGGGGCGCGCGGGCCTCGCCGGCTATGTTGCCTCCAAGCACGCCGTGCTCGGGCTGACACGCACGGCGGCGCTCGATGTCGCGGGGACGAGGATCAGGGTCAACGCCGTTCTGCCCGGCCCGGTCGAGTCGCGCTTGATCCGGGAATTGGAAGGCCAGGCGCGGGACGGCGGCATTGCATTGCGCCGAAGCAGTGCGACGGCTCATGGCCGGCCGCAGGATGTCGCGAACATCGTTGCTTTCCTGGCGTCCGACGAGGCCGCGCACGTGAATGGTGCGGCCTGGGTCGTGGACGGCGGGACGACGCTTGCGTAGGGCGCGGACGCATCACAGCATGTCCGCCTCTGGAGCAACGAAGCGGAAATCTGTCGATCGGCCAGGCATGACCGCTCGTGACCCGGAGGCGGACCTGAGGGCGGACAGACGAGTTGTGCTCAGGAGGTGCGCTGGCGTTCGAATGGAGCATGAGGAATGTTTGGCAAGTCTGGCGGCGTCTGGTTGAACGAGCCGAGAAAGTGGTCCGAAAAGGACAACTATCTCGGGCTGGAAACAGACCAGGCCACCGATTTCTGGCGCGAAACGCATTACGGCTTTATCCGCGATAGCGGACACTTCCTCGCTTTTCAGGCGGGAGACGCGTTCACGGCCGAACTTCGCGTCCGAAGTCATTTCAAGGCGCTCTACGATCAAGCGGGCCTGATGGTGCGCATCGATGAACGGCGCTGGCTGAAGGCTGGACTAGAGTTTTCGGACGGGCGTGCCATGCTGTCCAGCGTGCTGACTGCCGGGCAATCGGACTGGGCAACGGCCCCCTACGAGCACGACCCCGGCGACTTTCGACTGCGCGTCACGATTGCGGATGGCGTCCTTCGCTTGCAGTCATCCAGCGACGGAAAGACATGGCCTCTGATGCGGCTTGCGCCATTCGCCCGGAGTTCCTCCTATCTCGTCGGACCGATGGCCTGCACGCCGGAGCGGTCCGGACTGGAAGTCGCTTTTTCCGATTTCCGGCTGACGCCGCCGCTTGGCAAGGAGCTTCATGATCTCGGGTGAGGAGCACCGGTCCAGGAGGCTGACGACCGCTTCTGGCCCGCAGCTTAGCTTGTCTATCCGGCGGCGCCGGCCGTGGCCGAGGCAGACATTCGAGCCAGGTTGAGCCCGCATCGAAGCGTTCTTGGCGAACCGATGCCGGCCTGTGCTGTTCGGCTGGGATTGCGGTGACAGTGCTCTAAACCATCATCCTCCGATGCCTTGGCTTCGGAGTTCACTGTCACCGCAAATCGGCTTAGTCCTTTGGGGCTTCTGAGCCCTTGGACGGCGTCAGTGTCATGCTGGCTCCGCTTTGCCGCCGCGCGAAGTCGATGAACGCCTTGAACGCGGCGGTCGGGTTGCGTCGGCTCGGATAGTAGAGGCTCAACGGCGGCAGAATGGGCGTCCAATCCTCGAGCACGCGCACGAGGCGGCCTGCCTCGATGTCGTCCCGGACGTCGGATTCCATCGCCAAGGCCAGGCCCACTGATGCGAGGACTGCGGTGCGCGCGAGGCTCGCTTCGTCGAGGGTGATGGCGCCCGCGACGTCGATATGGACCGATTGTCCATCCTTCTCGAACGGCCAGCGATGGATCGCGCCATTGGGGAGCCGGACGCGCAGACAGGTATGCTCGGTGAGGTCCTGGGGAGTCAGGGGCGTCCCGTGCGCTCTTAGATAGTTGGGCGTGCCGACCACGACATTGCGCCGCAGCCCTCCCAATGGGAGTGCGACCATGTCGGCCGGCACGAGGTCGCTACTGCGGACGCCGAGGTCGAAGCCGGCCGCGACAATGTCGACCAGGCGCCCCTCTGTCACGATGTCGATGTGGACCTGAGGGTGAGCGCGCAGGAATGGCAGGACAAGCCAGGAGAAGATCTCCCGCGCCGCTGTCGGAAAGGCGTTGATGCGAAGCGTGCCTGAAGGCGTGGCCTGTCGAGAGCGCGCGACGTCCATCGCCTCATGGATGTCTCGTACCGCGGGCGCAACCTGCGCGACGAATTGCTGGCCTGCCTCCGTCAAGGAAACGCTCCGCGTCGTCCGGTTGAAAAGCCTGACGCCAAGCGTGCGCTCCAGCTTTCTGACCGCATTGCTGAGCGCGGTGGTCGAGACCCCGAGCTCGAGCGCCGCCGTTCGAAACTTGCCCCGGCGGGCGACCATGAGCACGGCATCCAGTTCGCTGAGGCTGCTCTGCAACATTGTCCTGGTTTTCGTGATGATGCATTCCTAATTGTCCTGATTATCGACACGGAAGTCCACCGCTATCTTGGCTGGCAGTGCTTGCAGCCGCTCCAGGCTGCGACCGCAGCAAGCAGGACAAACAGAATGCCACTCGAACTACCCATTCCGATCGCAGCGTATGTCGCTGCGAACGCCCGCCTCGACGCCGAGGGCATGCTGAAACCCTTCGCGGCCGACGCCGTCCTTCTCGACAACGGTGCCGCTTTTCAGGGGCACGCGGAAATCAGGCGCTGGCTCGACGAAGCGGTCATCGCCGCCAAGGCGATCTTCACGCCGGACACGCTCCGGCACGAGGACGGTCAGGTGGTCCTCGAAGGCCCGGCCCATGGCGACTTCAAGGGCAGTCCGATCCGCTTCACCTACCGTTTCACGCTCGAAAACGACGCCATCAAAACCCTGGAGATCACGGCATGAACATCGCTGCTGATCCCACAGAGTTCGCGGGCAAGCGCGTGCTCGTCAGCGGTGGCACCAAAGGTCTGGGCCGCGCCACCGTCGACCGCTTCCTGGCCGGCGGCGCACGGGTGATCACCGCCGCCCGCGGAGCGATGGAGCCTTTGGACGGCGTCGAGTTCGTCCAGGCGGACCTGACGACGTCCGAGGGAGGGGAAACACTGGCGAAGGCGGCGCTCGAGCGCATGGGCGGCGTAGATATCCTGGCCCACGTCATCGGCGGCTCGTCCACGCCAGGCGGCGGCTTTGTCGCGGAGACTGACGAGCACTGGCTCTCCGAACTGAACCTGAACCTTCTGGCCACGGTCCGCCTCGATCGTCTCCTGGTTCCGCAGATGATCGAGCGGGGCGCGGGCGCGGTGGTCCACGTCGGCTCCATCCAGTCGGTCCTGCCTCTGCCCGAGGCGACGACCGCCTACGCAGCCGCCAAGGCCGCGCTCAGAACCTACAGCAAGTCGATCTCCAAGGAGCTGGGACCGAAGGGTGTACGGGTCAACGTCGTCTCCCCCGGTTGGATCATGACCGAGTCCTCCGTCGACCTGTTGAAACGTTTGCAGGCCGCCAATGGCGGCACGATCGAGCAGGCGCGGCAAGTCGTCCTGGACAGTCTGGGCGGGATTTCCATCGGGCGTGCGGCCGAACCCTATGAGGTCGCCGACGTCATCGCCTACCTCGCCTCGGATCGCGCCGCCTCGATTCACGGCGCCGAGTTTGTGATCGACGGCGGCACTGTCCCGACCGTCTGATCAAGGGGACGCGTTCACGCCTCCGGCGACGGCGGCGTGATCCGCACCGATGTCGGCCCTGTGCTGTTCGGTTCGAATGTGCCGCGGCTCGCTGACACCCTCCACGGACGCGGGGAACGATGTCCCGGTGATCTGATTGGAACGTTGGTACGCCCAATCCGGGATCGGCCAGCGAGCTTCCCGGGAGGCGTCTTGATCAGGGAGGAGCCACCAATGGATGACGAACGGAAATCATCGAAGGCGGGCGAACAGGCCGCCGAAGGCTTGCGTGAAGCGACGTCCAAGGACGAGGCGAAGAACGAGAGCAGGATGGGGCACGATCTGGCCAAGGGGGCCGATCGTTTCGAAGAGCGCTCGAAAAGCTCCGACGGACAAAGCGCAGAAGAGAAACAAAAAGGCTGAAAGCAGCAGATCCGTCTCTGCGGGCTCGGTGCAACCTTTCCCGCTCTTGTCCGCCGAAGCCCGCCTTCTGGCGAAGGCGGATGCGGGAGGGGCCGCGCAAGGCGCGGGCC
>JAEYTQ010000237.1 GCA_023433965.1 Pseudomonadota bacterium
AAGGACTGGGTCTCAGACGAGGTCCGAACCCCGGCCCGGCGCCCGTACCGGACCCGATCAGGCATCCGGCACACCGCTCTCGCGGCGAAAAACGACTTAGAAAACCGGAAATGGCTTTCAAGGGGGCAGCTCGAAAAAAAATCGAGGAGCCAAAGTCAGCAATATTAATCAATGGATTTGCGATTGACGAATTCATTCGCTTATATCTAATTTGTCAGAAGCGATCAGCAGATCCAAATGTCGCCAATGGAAGACGCCCGAACAGTCCAAGGAGCCGTGGGATTATCTGGATATCGTCGAGGCCGTGAAGGGCGAGGACGCCTTCCGTCCGGTTTCCGAGTCCAAATGCCCGCTCCTGAAGAAGTGAGGTGAACGATGACCGGCAACGAGCATGGCGCAAGTGAGACCTACGAGTGCGATGTGCTCGTGGCCGGATCGGGTTGCTCCGGGATGTCGGCGGCAATCACCGCACGCCATCGCGGCCTCGACGTGTTAATCGTCGAGAAGGAGCCGCGCTTCGGCGGGACCACTGCCCGCTCCGGCGGCTGGCTCTGGATTCCCGGCACATCGCTGGCAAAGGCCTACGGCATCGCGGAAGCGCCGGAGCAGGCTCGCACTTACCTGCGGCACGAGGCCGGCAACAATTACGATGCGGCGCGCGTCGATGCATTCCTGAGCGCGGGCCCCGAAGCGGTCGATTTCTTCACCACCAAGACTGCGCTGCGCTTCGACATGCCCTTGGTGTTTCCGGACTATCACGCCGAGGCCCCCGGCGGCGCCCAGGGCGGCCGCTCCATGGTGACGCGCCCGTTCGACGGCCGCGAGCTCGGCGACCTCATCAAGACGCTCGGCATGCCGCTGCCCGAGCTCACCGTGTTCGGCATGATGCTGGGAAGCGGCAAGGAGATCATCCATTTCATGCGGGTGACGAAGTCGCCGACCTCGGCGGTCTATGTCGCCAAGCGCCTGTCGCGGCATCTCATGGACGTGCTCCGCTACGGCCGCGGCATGACCTTGACCAACGGCAATGCCCTGGCCGGCCGCCTCGCCAAATCCGCGCTGGACCTCAAGATTCCGATGTGGCTGTCCTCGCCGGTGCGCGAGCTGACAGTCGAGAACGGCACCGTCACCGGCGCGATCGTTTCGCGCGAGGGGCGCGAGGTACGCGTTCGGGCCCGCCGGGGCGTCGTGCTCGCCTGCGGAGGTTTCCCGCATGACGTGGAGCGTCGCAAGAAGATGTTCCCGCACGCGCCGACCGGCAGCGAGCACCATTCGCCGGGACCGACCGGAAATACCGGCGACGGGCTTCGTCTCGCGGAGCGCGCCGGCGGGCGCATCGAGGATCGCTTGCCGAACGCGGCGGCCTGGGTGCCGGTGTCGCTGACCACGCGCAAGGACGGCTCCAAGGGCGTGATGCCGCATTTCATCGACCGCGCCAAGCCCGGCGTGATCGCGGTGATGCGCGACGGCAGGCGCTTTGCCAATGAGGGCAATTCCTATCACGACTTCGTTCAGGCCATGGTCAAGGCGGCCAAGCCCGGCGAGGAGATCGAGGCGTTTCTCGTGTGCGATCACAAGACGCTGCGCAAATACGGCCTCGGCTGCGTGCCGCCCTTCCCGATGCCGCTGGGTCATCACCTGAAGACCGGTTACCTGATGCGCGGCGACACGCTGGAAGCGTTGGCGGCGAAGGCGGGCATCGATGCCAAGGCGTTCACCGAGACGGTCAAGGAGTTCAATGCGACCGCGCCGCTGGGACACGACGCCGCCTTCGGCAAGGGCTCGAAGGCCTATAACCGATACCAGGGCGATGCGTTGCACGGCCCCAACCCTTGCGTCGCGCCGATCGAGAACGGGCCGTTCTATGCCATCAAGATGGTGATCGGCGATCTCGGCACCTATGCCGGCATCGTCACCGACGAGAACGCCCGCGCGCTCGACGCCGAGGGCCAGGTCATTCCCGGCCTCTACGCCGCCGGCAACGACATGGCGAGCATCATGGGCGGCAATTATCCCGGCGCCGGCATCACGCTTGGGCCGGCGCTGACCTTCGGCTACATTGCCGGCAGGCATCTTGCCGACAGCGCTGACAAGCGCGACGCGGCATGAGCATGATCCGGAAAAGTGTGCAGCGGTTTTCCGAAGAGATCATGCTCAACGACTCACGCGCGCCAGGAGACGCATGAAGAGGGAAAGCCGCGGCATTCAGTCGATCGAGGTCGGCGGGGAATTGCTCCGTGCGCTCGCCCGCAGCGGCGAGCCGATGATGCTGCGGGATCTCGCCCGCGAGGCCGGCATGTCGCCGGCAAAGGCGCACCCTTATCTCGCCAGCTTCTCCCGCATCGGCCTGATCGAGCAGGACGAGAGCACCGGCCACTACGAGATCGGCGCACTGGCGCTGGAGCTCGGTCTGATCAGCCTGCGCCGCCTCTCCGGGGTACGCATCGCGCGTCCGAAGATCGCCGCGCTGGCGACCCAGATCGGCCATGCGGTCTCGCTCGCGGTCTGGGGTACGCACGGTCCGACCGTGGTGCAGCTCGAAGAGCCGGCCCAGCCGGTCCACATCGTGATGCGCGTCGGCTCGGTGATGGCGCTGCTGGAGACCGCGACCGGCCGCGCCTTCGCAGCCTTCCTGCCGGAGCCGGCGATCAGCGCCGCGCTCGAGAGCGGCCTCGACCGCCATGGCGTCGGCTACAACCCCAAGCGCGCCGCAACGGGCGCCAAGTTCGCGGAGATGCTGACCGAGGTGCGCGAGCACGGCCTCGCCCGCGCCCTCGGCGACCCGCTCCCCGGCGTCAACGCGTTCGCAGCGCCGGTGTTCGACCATTCCGGCCATGTCGCGCTGGTCATCACCGCGATGGGCCCGGAAGGCACGTTCGACGCGCGCTGGGACAGCCCGATCGCTCATTCCCTGCGCGATTGCGCCGGTGCCATCTCGAAGCGGCTGGGGCACGGGATCACGGTCGCGGCGGAGTGAGGGACCTTCGCGCGACGACAGCGAGAATGGAGCTGCCCTACGTCTCCTTCACGGGGACCGTGTAGTTCAGGACCAGCCGCCCGCCATCCGGATAGATCGTCTGCCCGGTGATGTAGGAGGCATCGTCGCTCGCCAGGAACGCGACGACGGACGCCACCTCGCTCGGCTCGCCGCCGCGGCCGGCCGGCGTGCGCGACATCACGGTCTTGCGGGCGTCGTCCGAGGTGTAGATCGACGACTTCACCATGTCGGTCAGGATCGTGCCCGGCCCGACTGCGACGACGCGGATGCCGTGCGGAGCGAGCGCGACCGCGGCGACCGAGGTCAGCTGCTTCATGCCCCCCTTGGACATCGCGTAGGGCGCAAGCGAAGGGATCGCCTGCAGGGCGTTCACCGAGGACATGTTGACGATGACCCCGCCGCCGCCCTGCGCGATCATCTGCTT
>JAEYTQ010000261.1 GCA_023433965.1 Pseudomonadota bacterium
ATCTAAGCGGGAAACCCACCTCAAAACGAGCATTCCCTCGAGAACCGTGGAAGACGACCACGTTGATAGGCCGGGTGTGGAAGTGCAGCAATGCATGTAGCTTACCGGTACTAATCGTTCGATTGGCTTGATTGCTCTCATTATCAGTGTCCACCACACATGTGGTGACCAAAACCAGTTGTTGCTTCGTGCTCTTGTCCTTCGCCGGCCTGGTGGTTCTAGCGAGGAGCCTGGACCCGTTCCCATCCCGAACACGGCCGTTAAACTCCTCAGCGCCAATGGTACTTCGTCTCAAGACGCGGGAGAGTAGGTCGCTGCCAGGCCTGCCAAGGACAAGACGTTCTCCTCTTCGATGTTCGAATACGAAACGCCGCTTCGGGAAACCGAGGCGGCGTTTTCGTTTGTGCGCGTGAATGCCGCGCAGGATGCATCATTCCGTCACGATCGCGGCTCAGCATGGCAAGCGAGCGAGTTGGCGAGCCAGCCTCGCAACTCGCAGCCATCCCCTTGTTGCGCTCTCGTCCAGTTGAGCACGTAGACGCGCGAGTTCAGGGGCCATTCACGCCCAGGCCGATAAGCGAGACCCCGGCCGCGAAACCAGCCAGCCCGAGATCCGAGGAGACTCCCATGCCAGCACTGCTTCGTCCCGCCTTCACTGCGCTGAGCGTTGCGTGCCTGTTGTCCACAGCATCGCTTACCTCCTCCGGCGCCGCGTTCGCACAGCCCAAGCAACCTGCACCTGCGCAGCCGGCCGCGCCCGCTCAGCAGCAGGCCCCCGCGTTGAAGCAGATTGCGCTTACCGACAAGCAGCTCGACGGCGTGCTCGCCGCCCAGAAGGACTTGGATGCGATCACGGAGAAACTCCCGGAGAACACCGCGCCGGACCAGAAGGTGATCGCGCAGCTCGAGGAGGTCGCCAAGAAGCACGGCTTTGCCAGCTACGACGACTACGACAACGTCATCGACAACATCAGCCTCGTGCTCGGCGGCTTCGATCCCGCGACCAAGAAATACATCGGCCCCGAAGCCGTCATCAAGGAGCAGATCGCTCAGATCGAGGCGGACAAGAACATGCCGGCCAAGGACAAGAAGGAAGCACTGGACGAGCTCAATCAGGCGCTGAAGACGCCGGCGCTCCAGGTCGAGAACAAGGGCAACATCGATCTCGTCGCCAGATATTACGACAAGCTGATTGCGGCGCTCGGGGACGAGGAGAATTGAGGATGCTTGTGATGCGTTGCTCGCTCCGCGCACCCGCTCGCGCGGGGTGGGCAACGGCGCGCGCGACGCGCCGTGCCCACGTCTTCTCACCTTAAACCGACGCGTGGGCACGCTTCGCTTTGCTCATCCTGCGAGTGCCGTTCAACGACAAAAAGCCCCGGAGACCTCTCCGGGGCTTTCGTCGTTTCGGTCGCACGCGCGATGGTGTGCTACGTCCTCGTCCGCATCCGCATCATGAAGGTGTCGAAGCTGAGCTCGGCCACCTGCATCCAGGCCAGCGATTCGCTGCGGAAAGCCGTGAGGCTCGCATACATCTTGGCGAAATGCGGGTTGCTCTTGGCGAGATCGGCGTAGATCCCGTTCGCTGCGCCATAGCAGGCCTCGAGCACCTCCTGCGGGAACGGCTTCAGGATCGCGCCTGCTGCCAGCAGCCGCTTCAGCGCGGGCGGGTTCACCGAATCGTACTTGCCAGTCACCCAGGTGAAGGTGTCCAGCGACGCCGTGCTGATCGCAGCCTGATAGTGCTTCGGCAGCGCATTCCACTTCTCGAGGTTCATGATGTTGTGGCCCTGGCCGGTGCCTTCCCACCAGCCGGGATAATAGTAGTACTTCGCCACCTTGACGAAGCCGAGCTTCTCGTCGTCATAGGGCCCGACCCACTCCGCCGCGTCGATCGTCCCCTTCTCCAGCGCGGGATAGATGTCACCGGCCGCGATCTGTTGCGGCACGCCACCCAGTTTGCCGATGATGGTGCCGGCGAAACCGCCGACGCGGAATTTCAGGCCCTTGAGATCATCGACGGTCTTGATCTCCTTGCGGAACCAGCCGCCCATCTGGGCTCCGGTCGAGCCGGTGGGCACGCCAAACGCATTGTGCTCCTTGAGCAGGTCGTTGAGCAGATCCTGACCGCCGTTCCACAACAGCCAGGAGATGTGCTGGCGCGTGTTGAGGCCGAATGGCAACGAAGTGCCGAAGGTGAAGGCCGGATTCTTGCCCCAGTAATAATAGAGCGCGGTATTACCCATCTCGACGGTGCCGTTCGAGACCGCATCGAGCACCTGCAAGCCCGGCACGATTTCACCAGCCGCAAAGGGCTGGATCTGGAATTTGTTGTCGGTGATCTCGGCGACGCGCTTGCAGAAATATTCACAGCCGCCGTAGAGCGTATCCAGCGATTTCGGCCAACTCGCCGTCAACCGCCATTTCACCTCGGGATTTGCTTGCGCGACAGCCGGCGCGGCAATTGCGCTTGCGGCAAGGCCCAGTCCGCCTGCCTTGAGAAATTTACGACGTTCCATGCGTTCCCTCCTGTGAGGTCGATGCCTGGACGGTGAAGCGACCTGGTGTCGCCCTTCGCCGAGGATCGACTCTGGATGTTAAGTTGTGGCGTTTCCGAAGGCCTTGACCGGCTCTTGTTGTGGAATTCCGAGCGTTGCGGTTCCACCAGCAGGATGGCCGGGGCCACCCCGAGAATCAAGTCTCTCGTTCCACGCCGTTGCCGAATCTACCGAGCTGATCGGTGGCTTGCGGATGCTCCTGACCGTGTTGCTCTGCAACAATTCGGCGCGGCGGCCAATCGGCTGCGCTGACTCAAAGACCTGACCAAGTGCCCGCGCGTTCCGTTCGTTACGACTTCGGGGAAGCTGCGCATTTGGTGCGCTCGACCTTCAGCAGGTCTCTCATCTTGGGAAAGTACGTCGCATCGAGTGCCACCGGCATGTCGTCGCAGATATAGGGCAGGTGAAACCTGACATCTTCCTCGAAGCTGCGGCGCCACTCCGGTTCGTCATAGACGCCGAGGATTTCATCATAGGCAAACAGCATGTGTGCGACGAAATTCTTGTAGCGCACCCATTCTTCGGGATCGGCGCGCAGCTTGGGTAGATCCGGCTCGACCAGATTGGGATAGCGCAGCAAGGACTCGCTGTAGGACATGTAGACCTGCCGCGCAGTCGCGATCCGCGCCGTCGCACGGATGCTCCAGACCTGATAGGCGACAAAGATAAGGGCAATCGCCGCCACCACGGCAGAGGCAATCTGTGCCGTGTTACCATGCCTGGCGGCAAATCTGGGGATGGAGGCTCGGGTCTCTCGCTCGGGGCGGCGATGTCGCTGCCGGCTGAAACGGTCTGCCGCTCGCTCATGGATTGCTCTGTTCGGAACCGGACGGAATCATCTGCTTGTCCGATACTAAACCAGGATCGATCGAAGGGGCGACCCCTTGCCGGTAACGCAATCAATCAGTCAAGGGAGCGCTTTCGTGAATGAAAATGGGATCATGAGGACGTTCCGGACGTTGCGAACGTGGCCTCCATGGCCTTGCGCGTCTTCACCGTCTCGTCGCCGGCGTCGAACTCGACGTCGCTCCAGCGCACCACCGCGCCATGCGCGACGTCATGCTTCAGCCTCACGCCGTGAGCGAGGCCGATCGGGAGCGCGCCGGCCTTGAGGCTAGTGGCCGCCGGCATCAGCTTGCCCCAGACCGTATAGCCGCCCTCGCCGTCGAGCGTCTCGCCGGCGCGCAGATTGCGTTTTGCAACAGCTGCGACGTCGCCGCGGAAGCCGTGGGGCTGCCCGGTCGGCTCGCCCCGCAACGCGGCCGACAGCACCGAAATGTTCAGCTCGAGCCCGATCAGATGATAGGGCTTGTACATCGCCGCGTAGCGTCCGCTCCCGTCGGTCTTGAGGCCGTATTGCCTGAAGCAATCGGCGGCATAGTCGTTGGGCGCCTCCAGCACCACATAGACGCCCCAGCGCAGGTCCCGAAACACCGGCCGGCCGTCGCGTTCGAGCGAGGACACCACCTCCACCAAGCCCGACCGCT
>JAEYTQ010000268.1 GCA_023433965.1 Pseudomonadota bacterium
ATCGCCGCCGGCAAGCCCGTCGGCCCGCTCGCCGGCGTGCCGTTTGCGGTGAAGAACCTGTTCGACGTCGCAGGGCTCCCGACCCGCGCCGGCTCGAAGATCAACCGCGACCTCGCACCGGCCAGGCGCGACGCAGCGCTGATCGAGCGCATGGAAGCGGCGGGCGCCGTTCTGGTCGGCGCCCTCAACATGGGTGAATACGCCTACGACTTTACCGGCGAGAACGTCCATGACGGTCCCTCGCGCAACCCGCACGACACCACGCGGATGACCGGCGGCTCCTCCGGCGGCTCGGGCAGCGCCGTCGGCGGCGCGCTGGTGCCGATCGCGCTCGGCTCGGATACCAACGGCTCGATCCGCGTGCCGTCCTCGTTCTGCGGCATTTTTGGCCTGAAGCCGACCTATGGCCGGCTGTCGCGCGCGCGCTCGTTCCCGTTCGTGGCAAGCCTCGACCATCTCGGCCCGTTCGCGCGCTCGGCCGCCGATCTCGCGCTCGCCTATGACGCGATGCAGGGCCCGGACGCGGATGACGGCGCCTGCACGACGCGTGGCCTCGAGCCCACGCTGCCGCTGCTCGCCAACCCGATCTCGGATCTACGCATTGCCATCGCCGGCGGACACTTCCAGAAGAACGTGTTTCCGGCAGCGGGCGAGGCCGTCAGCCGTGTCGCCAAGGCTCTTGGCGCCACACAAGTGGTCGAGGTTCCCGAAGCCTCGCGCGCCCGCGCGGCGGCCTATGTCATCACCACCACCGAGGGCGCCTCGCTCCACCTCGATCGTCTCCGCAAGCGTCCCAACGACTTCGATCCCGCGGTGCGCGACCGGTTGATCGCGGGCGCCATGGTGCCGGCCTCGCTGGTCGACCGTGCCCAGAAATTCCGGCGCTGGTATCGCGCCCAGCTCGCCGAGGTGTTCAAATCCGTCGACGTGCTGCTGGCGCCGGCGACGCCCTGCACAGCGCCGAAGCTCGGCCAGGTGAATTTCAACCTCGACGGCGTCGAGCTGCCGGTCCGCGCCAATATCGGCATCCACACCCAGCCGATCTCGTTCATTGGCTTGCCGGTGGTTGCCGTGCCGGTGCCGCTCGAGCCGCTGCCGATCGGGGTACAGATCATCGCCGCGCCCTGGCGCGAGGACATCGCGCTGCGCGTCGCGCACGCATTGGAGAAGCTTGGCGTCGTCGCGGCGCCCGCGCCACGAGGATTTTGAAATGGAGATCGATCTCCCCGAAGTGATCGCGGAAGTCAAAGCCGCGTTCGATCGTTACGAGCAGGCCCTCGTCAGCAACGACGTCGCCGTGCTCGGCGAACTCTTCCGCAACGATCCCCGCACGCTGCGCTACGGCATCGGCGAGAACCTCTACGGCTATGCGGCCATCTCGGGCTTCCGCGCTGCGCGCTCGCCGGTCGGGCTGAACCGCCGCACCGCCAGGACGGTGATCACGAGCTATGGCCGCGACACCGCCGTCGCCTCGACCCTGTTCTATCGCGACACCGCGCCCGGCAAGGTCGGCCGCCAGATGCAGACCTGGATTCGCTTCCCGGAGGGCTGGCGCGTCGTCGCCGCGCATGTCAGCGTGATCGACGAGCCGAAAGAGATGGCATGACGCTCGACGACCTTCCGCAAGGCACCAGGCCGGCCGAGCCGGTGGTGCCGCGTGTCGACCGTCCTTCGCCGTCGCTGCAGAAGGTGACGCGCGCCGAGGAGCTGCGCCTGCAGCTTGCCGACGAGATCGTGCGGGGAACGCTGGCGCCGGGGGCGCCGCTGGACGAGACCGACATCGCGCGGCGGTTCAACGTCTCGCGGACGCCGGTGCGCGAGGCGCTGCGCCAGCTGGTGGCGAGCGGCCTCGTCGAGGCGCGGCCTCATCGCGGCGCGGTCGTCGCGCAGCCATCCATCGAGCGCCTCAAGAGCATGTTCGAGGCGATGGCCGAGCTCGAAGCGTTGTGTGCCGGCCTTGCCGCCGAGCGCATGGCAGCCAGCGAGCGCCACGGCCTGGAGGCCATCCACGAGGAGCTGCGGGTGCTGAGCTATGCCGGCAATCCCGAGCGCTTCCACGAGGTCAACGAACGCTTCCACAATGCGATTTATGCGGGCTCGCAGAACGGCTACATCGCCGAGATCACGCTGGCGACACGCGTGCGCGTGCAGCCGTTCCGCCGCGCCCAATTCCGCAATCTCGGCCGCCTCGCCAAGTCGCAAGCCGAGCACGACCGCGTCGTCGTCGCCATCATGCGCGGCGACAAGCAGGGCGCCGCCGCCGCCATGCGCGCTCATATCGAATTGGTGCGCGGGGAGTACGAAATCTACGCGGTGTCGGTGTAAGGCGGTCTGGTGTCCCGGACGCGGTGCAGCGCTTCTTCAGCGCTGCTCCGCAGGGCCGGGACCCATCTATCCAGTTCGCAAGTCGTTCATGGGTCCCGGTTCAGCAGCGCATCACTCCGTGCTGTGCTGCGCCCGGGACACGAGACCTCTCACCGCGTTGCGACGTCCTTCATATAGGCGCGCCATCCTCCATAGGTCGTGATGTCGCGCGCATCGCCCAGTGCCTCCGGCTCGACCAGGAATCCCTTCACCGAACGCCCGTCTGCGAGTCTGATCGTGCCGATCGCCATCGGTGCAGGAATCGCGTTGACGAATTGGCCGAAGGCGGCCGGCGACAACGACCAGATCTCCAGCTCGATCGCAGAGCCTTTGCCGGCCTCGACGCGCAGCATGCCCGGTTTGGGCGGCGTGGTCTGAAGCGCATAGAGCTTGTAATCGGCGGCCGTCCTGGTCGCCTCGATCAGCGTTGCGTCCAGCGCCCTCAATTCGCCGTTGAGTACCATGCCGGACAGATGCGCGCCGACCACGGCGATCGGGATCTCGTCGCCGCTGTTTGCAGGCAGCGGCGCGAGCGGCGGTTGCGCCACGCTCTTGGCGCCGAGGCTCAGCCTGGTATCGGCATGAAAGACACGCCCGATACTGGCCAGCGTGGCATCGCGTCCTGCGGGCGCGAGCAAGGTGATGCCGAAGGGAATGCCGTCGCTCCGCATCGCCGCCGGCACGGCGAGGCCGCAGAGGTCGAGCAGGTTGACGAAATTGGTGTAGGTGCCGAGCCGGCTGTTGAGCTCGATCGGATTGGCC
>JAEYTQ010000293.1 GCA_023433965.1 Pseudomonadota bacterium
TCGATCAGGCGCTGCACCTCGCCGACGGTCTTGCGCGGCACGATCACGCCGGGCATGCCCTCGGCGCCCTTGGGCTGCACCAGGTCGAGCTGGGCGAGGCGGTGGCCGTCGGTGGCGACGCCGCGCAGTGTCGCGGCCTTGGCAGTGCCGGCGGCGTGCAGATAGATGCCGTTGAGGTAGTAGCGCGTCTCCTCGGTCGAGATCGCGAACTGGGTGCGGTCGATCAGCCGCTTGACGTCCTTGGCGGCGAGCGAGAACGAATGCGACATGTCGCCGGCAGCCAGATCCGGGAAATCGTTCTCCGGCAGCGTCTGCAGCGTGAAGCGGGAGCGGCCGGCGCGGATCGCCAGTACTGCGCGGTCGCCGTCGGCCTCGAGCACGATCTGCGAGCCGTCGGGCAGCTTGCGCACGATGTCGTAGAACATGTGCGCCGGCACGGTGGTGGACCCGGCGGTCGCGGTTTCCGCGGGCAGCGTCTCGGTCACCTCGAGGTCGAGGTCGGTCGCCTTCAGCGACAATTTGGCGTTCTCGGCCCGGACCAGCACGTTGCCGAGGATCGGGATCGTGTTGCGGCGCTCGACCACGCGATGGACATGGCCCAGCGACTTCAGGAGTTGCGCGCGTTCGACCGTAACCTTCATTGCACCACTCGCCCGATCCCCAAGAAGACATCACATTGAAGAAGCCGGGCGGTCGAAAACCTGCCGCGGCACCGATGACCCCGCCAGGCCAGGATCATCCAGCCGATATGACCAAAGCCGCCAGGGTCGCGCAAGGTGGCCCGGATGGCCCCCGGATTCAAGGGATTCGGGGCCAGTTCCGCACGATTCCCACGATTTACCACCCAAACGAAAACGCCGCCCCGAGGCGTAGCCGGGGCGGCGGCAGAATGGCAGGCGCGACTTAGGCGTTCATTCCTGAAGCTGGCGCTTCAGCGATTCCACTTCCTCCGACAGCGCGGTGTCCTTGGAGACCAGCGCCTCGATCTTGCGCACGGCGTGCAGCACGGTGGTGTGGTCGCGTCCGCCGAAGCGGCGGCCGATCTCGGGCAGCGAGCGCAGGGTCAGGGTCTTGGCGAGATACATCGCCACCTGCCGCGGCCGGACCACGTTGGCGGTGCGGCGCGAGGAGAGCAGGTCGGAGCGGCTGACATTATACTGCCGCGCCACCACACGCTGGATGTCCTCGATCTTGATCCGCTTCGGCTCTTGCGGGCGGACCAGGTCGCGCACCTCGTGCTCGGCCATCTCCAGCGTTACCGGCCGGTTGTTGAGCTTGGAATGCGCAAGCAGGCGATTGATCGCGCCTTCGAGATCGCGGCCGTTATGGGTGATGGTGCGCGCCAGATAATGCAGCACCTCCTCGGGCACCTCGAACGTCGCATGATGGGCGCGGGCGGCTGCGACGCGCGACTTGAGGATGCCGTGGCGCAGCTCTTCGCCGAGCGAGCCCATCTCGACCACGAGCCCGCCGGCAAGCCGCGAGCGCACGCGGTCGTCGAGGCTTTCCAGATCGGACGGCGGACGGTCGGCCGCGATCACGACCTGGCGGCCGGCGTCGATCAGCGCATTCAGCGTGTGGCAGAACTCGGCCTGGGTCGACTTGCCCTGCAGGAACTGGAGATCGTCGATGACGAGCACGTCGATGCCGCGCAGGGCTTCCTTGAACGCCAGCGCCGTCTGCGTCTTCAGCGCAGCGACGAAGCCGTACATGAATTTTTCCGCCGTGAGATACAGCACCTTGCGCTCGTTGCCGGAATTGCCGGCCCAGGTCACGGCCTGGAGCAGATGCGTCTTGCCGAGGCCGACGCCGGCATGGATGTAGAGCGGATTGAACATGACAGGGTCGCCGCGGCGTCCCTCTGCGACCTGGCGCGCGGCGGCATGTGCCAGCGTGTTGGAGCGCCCGACGACGAAGCTCGCGAAGGTCAGGCGCGGATCGAGCGGCGAGCCGCCGAGCGCGTCGTGATTGGCCGAGACCGGCGCGGTCGCGGTCGCGCGCAATTCCGGTGCGGGCGCGCGGCGCGTCTCGACCGGCGCGGGCAGCTCTTTCGGCGGTGCCGCCGGACGCACGGCAGACCGCACCGTGAGATCGATACGATGCACTTCCGGCATCTCGGCCTGCCAGCACGACAGCACGCGCTCGGCATAATGGGCCTGGATCCAGCTCTTCAGGAACCGCGTCGGCACCGAGAGCCGCACGCTCTCATCCTGCACGCCTTCCAGATCCATGCGAGCAAACCAGCTCGTGTAGACGTCTTCGCCAACGCTCGAGCGCAGCCGACCCTTCACGCGTGACCAGCGATCCTGTTCCATTGTCATTGTCGGAAAACTTCTCTTGAGAGATTTAGTTGCGTGGTGAGCGCCATACGGGGTTCCTGCAGCGGTCCCTGAAGGCGCGACCTCGAGCGAGTCCATCGTCGGGCATGGCTCGACCGTTCGGCGCGAACGCCGCGTGTCGGCTCAGCGATGTCTGAAATGGAGAGGTCGCGAGGTCAGCGCGTACTCGGCGCTCCGTCACACGCGGGAGGCTGGAGATCCGACGGAGCTGAAACGGCATCGTTGGTGTTGGAAACGTGCTTCAATACCGCGTTGAGTCCGTAAGACATGATACCTCCCCGTCCTGCCGTGATCGCTCACGACAAGGTCCTGCGTGTCCTGAAGACAACCGCGCCGTACTCCTGTCGCGGATGCCTGCCCAATGTACTTGTCGTCCGCTCGACTTCGCCGCCTTGCGTGCCGGGGTCGCTTTGCGATGTCTCTCTTGCGCCAGGCGCGAGCGGGAAGATCCCGCTTGGAGACATTCAGACAACGAGCTACCATTCCCATAGTGCTATGGGTTTTGTACCGACATCACTTGTTGAAGCGTCGCCTCCGTGCACACCGCCGCCGATCTGCACGTTCGCCCCGTTTCCTAAACCGCGCTGGTCTGAAGATCGTGGGCGCCGCTGACGACCTAAGAAATACACTAAGCGGAAAGACTCGCAACGAATTGATTCACAGTTGAGCCGCCAAAAAAACTTGACGTCGGTTAATGCCGCACACGACTTGTGCACAGGCTTCGGAGCAAGTTTTTGGATTCGCGCATAGAATCGAAAATGCCGCGCCTGATGTGACAATTTCCGATCACTTCGAAATTTTTTTACAAATTTGTCACGCGCTCGACGCGCGGGATGAATTTTCCAAATGCTTGTAGCTGCTATGTCGATAAGTGATTAGCGAGACATGGTTTTTTGAGTCTCGTTTCACAGGGTAACTCCACGGCGATGTGCAGCCTGTGAATCTACGGTGTGAAGAACCTTCGGCGTCTGCCGATTCAATTCGAGCCCGCCGCGCAGGGGTTTTTGCAACGCGGTGAGGTTTCCGGTGTTGCAGAGCGTCGGCAGGTAGAACTACGGTGCGAAGAATATCGCAGGCGTTGCAAATCGTGGAAGCAAAACGCGAGTTCACGCGACGGCTTGCGTCGAACTATCATAGCCAACAAAAAAGCCCGGCGCGATGCCGGGCTGTATCGTTGTGCTGATCGGATCGACCGATCGGATGATGCCTTCGCGAGATGTCCTCGCGAAGTCACTTGGCGAGATTGCTCGTGACGTTACTGGGCGAGCTTGGCGATCTGCGCGGTGAGGCGCGAGACTTTGCGGCTGGCGTTGTTCTTGTGAATGATGTTGCGCTGGGCGGCACGCATCAAGGCGGGCTCGACAGTCGCGAGTGCCTTCACGGCAGCGGCGCGATCGCCGCTCTTGATGGCTTCCTCGACGGTGCGCACCGCGCCGCGCATCTGGGTGCGGCGCGACTTGTTGACGGCGGTGCGGCGGGCGATCTTGCGCGTCGCTTTCTTGGCGGAAGTGGTATTGGCCATGGTCTCAATGTCCTTTGCGG
>JAEYTQ010000301.1 GCA_023433965.1 Pseudomonadota bacterium
CGCCGAGCCCTTCCATCGCTTCGATGGTGCTCTCCAGCACGCCGGCAAAGGCTACTTTCCAGCCGGCATGGGCAGCGCCGATGACGCGCGCCTGCGGCTCGGCAAAGAGCACCGGCCCGCAATCGGCGGCCGAGGCGCCGAGCGCCAGGCCCGGCCGGTCGGTGACCAGCGCATCGGCCTTCGGGCGTTCGCCGGCAAAAGGTTCGCGCACGACAATGGCGTCGGGCGAATGAACCTGGTGCAGGCTGAGGAAGCGCCCGGGCGCGACGCCGACATGCTCGGCCATGCGGCGGCGGTTCTCGGCGACCAGGGCCTGATCGTCATGGGAGCCGAGCCCGCCGTTCAACGCGGAATAGATGCCGCCGGAGACGCCGCCCTCGCGGGTGAAGAAGGCATGGCGCAGGCCGGGCACGGCGGACAGCAGCGACGAAGCCAGCGTCATGAGGCCTCTCCCGCCTGTTCGAAATCGCTGAGGCCGGCAAGGGCCGTCAGCCGCGGCTCGGAGATGCCGAGCACCTTGAACATCGAGCCCATGCCGCCACGTCCGGTATCGGTCAGGCGCTTGAGCGCGACCGAGATGTCGGTGGCGACGTCCGGCGCCGCCTTCTGCATCAAGGCGGCAGCGCGGGTGTCGATGCCGATCCGCTTGAGGAAGTCGCCTTGCGTCACCGGCCCGTGCACGCGCGCGCCGACATCCTCGGCTGCGCGCGCGATCGCCTGGAAGTCGACATGGGCGGTGACGTCGGCCTGGCCCGGCGCCTTCAGGGGATCGGCGAAGGTGTGGCGCGCGATCGCCTGGAAGGTATCGCCTGCGTCGCTGCGCAGATGGCCGTAGTCGATGATCAGCGCCGCGCCGTCCTGGTCGCGCACGCGCGTGGCGAGCTTCATGATCTCGCCGTCGGGCCGCCACTCGAACACGGCGCCGACGGGGGCGGCGCGTACCAGGGGCGGCAGCAGCACGTCGAAGCGCGGCGTCGGCTCCGGCGCTGCGCCGAACTGAAGCCTGCCGTTGGTATCGAGCTCGATCACGCGCTCGTGCCAGCCGTGTTCGTGCCGGATCATCTGGTGGATCGGCAGCACGTCGAAATATTCGTTGGCGAGGATGATGCTGGGACCTTCCGGCACCTCGTCGATGCTGTCGTGCCAGGCGATGTTGCGCACGTTGGCGAGCGTCGCACTCTGCCGTTCCCGCAGCACCGGATTGACCTCGACCATGTGGATGTGGAGCGCCTGGTAGAGCGGCGGCAGCACGCGGAGGGCGCGCAGCGCATCCGCCATCATGGTGCCGCGGCCGGGACCGAGCTCGATCAGCCGCAGGAATTGCGGCGAGCCCATCTGTTTCCAGACCGATGCCGTCCACAACCCCAGGAGCTCGCCGAACATCTGGCTGACCTCGGGCGCGGTGGTGAAGTCGCCCTCGCGCCCGAGCGGATCGCGCGAGACGTAATAGCCGTAGCGCGGATGCATCAGGCACAATTCCATGTACCGCCAGACCGGCATCGGGCCCGAGGCCTTGATCAGCGCCTTGATCTCGTCGAGTAACGGCTGTTCGCTCACGGCAATCTTCTCGAAATGAACTAAGGAATGGCCTGGACGGGCTTCGGCGCACCGCGCCTCACAGCCCATACAATAAGGACGAGGCCGACGATAAGCATCGGGATCGACAGCAGCATGCCCATGGTTAATCCGCCCCAGAGGTAACCGAGCTGCGCATCCGGCTCGCGAAAATGCTCACCGGCGATGCGGGCCAGGCCGTAGAGCAGGATGAAGGCGCCGAGGATCATGCCGGGCCGCTTCAAGGCACCGAAGCGGATCATGACCGCGAGCACGGTGAACAGCAGGATGCCTTCCATGCCGGCCTGGTAGAGCTGGCTCGGATGGCGCGGCAGCTGCGTGGGATCGTTGGGGAAGATCATCGCCCAGGGCAGGCTCGCATCGGTGGCGCGGCCCCACAATTCGCCGTTGATGAAATTGGCGATGCGCCCGAGCAGCAGCCCGACCGGCGCGACTGCGGTGGTGATGTCGCCGAGCGACAGGATGGAGATGCCGTTGCGATAGGCAAACACCATCACCGCGACGACGCAGCCGAGGAAGCCGCCGTGGAACGACATGCCGCCCTCCCACAACCGGAAGATCGCGGCGGGGTGATCGATGAAGAACGGCAGATTGTAGAACAGCACGTAGCCGGTGCGGCCGCCGACGATGATGCCGAGCGTCACCCAGACGATGAAGTCGTCGATCTGCACCAGCGAGATCGGCGCCGGTCCGCCCCACAGGCGCTCGTTCTTGAGCAGCGCGCGCGCATAGAGCCAGCCGAACACGATGCCGCAGATATAGGCCAGCGCATACCAGCGGATCGCGAACGGACCGATTTCGAGCGCGATCGGCTTGAAGGCGGGGAAGTCGATGAGCAGAAAGGGCATCGCGCCTTCTAGGTCCAGACGGGATTGCGGCGATAGCGCGCCGGCAGACGCCGTGTGATTCTTCTTATGCAGGGCAGTTGAATACGATTGCAAGGAAACCGGTCGATGACAAGGTTGGCGCCGATCGGCTCTTGAACCGGTTCGATCGGATTGCCATTGTGTTCGCGAGAGTTCGCGCAAAGTTTATCGGAGGCTCGCCATGACCCAGACCAACAACCGGTTTTTCGACGAGATCGGCCGCCTGATGAACGACGCCGCCGGTGCCGCCCAGGGCGTCAAGCGCGAGTTCGACACGGTGATGCGCACCCAGGCGGAAAAATTCCTGCGCGACATGGACCTCGTCAAGCGCGAGGAGTTCGAGGCGGTCAAGGACATGGCGCGCCTGGCGCGGGAGGAGAACGAGGCGCTGAAAGCGCGGATTGCCGCGCTGGAAGCCAAGCTCGGGGGGTAGGACGCTTACCCTCCCCTGGAGGGGGAGGGTCGGCGCGCAGCGCCGGGGTGGGG
>JAEYTQ010000415.1 GCA_023433965.1 Pseudomonadota bacterium
AGCGAACCTCTCACATTTGCATAGGCGGACAGATCCCCTCATCCGGCGCTTCGCGCCACCTTCCCCCGCAAGGGACGAAGGGAAAAAGACCGAGCGAATAGTGACAATTCACCCCAACGACGCCAGCCTCCGCTCCTTCATCGACGTCGACCCTTCTTCCGACTTTCCGATCCAGAACCTGCCTTATGGCGTGTTCTCGACCGCGGCCAATCCGACGCCGCGTATCGGCGTGGCGATCGGCAGTTACGTGCTCGATCTCTGGGCGCTCGAGCAGGATTGCCGGCTCGACGTCGGTCCACTCGGCGTGTTCTCCGGCCCCTCTCTCAATCCGTTCATGGCGCTCGGGCCAAAAGTCTGGGGCAAGACCCGCGCGCGGATCAGCGAGCTCCTGCGCGCGGATCATCCCGAGCTGCGCGACAACGAGGAGCTGCGCAAGCGGGCCCTGGTGCCAATGCGTGAAGCCAGGCTCCATCTGCCCTTCGCGGTCTCCGGCTACACCGATTTCTATTCGTCCAAAGAACACGCCACCAATGTCGGCGTGATGTTCCGCGGCAAGGACAACGCGCTGCAGCCGAACTGGCTGCACATGCCGATCGCCTATAACGGCCGTGCCTCTACGGTAGTCGTCTCAGGTACCCAGGTGAAGCGTCCGCGCGGGCAGCTGAAGCCGCCCAACGTCGACGTGCCGAGCTTCGGGCCTTGCAAGCGGCTCGATTTCGAGCTGGAGATGGGCGTCGTGATCGGCCAGCCGTCGCCGATGGGCGGCATGCTCACCGAGAGCCAAGCCGAGGAGATGATCTTCGGTTTCGTGCTGCTCAACGACTGGAGCGCGCGCGACATCCAGCAATGGGAATACGTGCCGCTCGGCCCGTTCCTCGCCAAGGCCTTCGCGACCTCGATCAGCTCCTGGGTGGTGACGCGCGAGGCGCTGGAGCCGTTCCGCCTGAACGGGCCGGAGCAGCAGCCAGTGCCGCTCGACTATCTCAGGCAAAGCAAGCCGCAGAACTACGATGTCGAGCTCGACGTCGCCTTGCGCGCGGCCGGGGCCAACGCGCCCTCCAGCATCAGCCGCACCAATTTCAAATACATGTACTGGTCCTCGGTGCAGCAGCTGATGCACCACGCATCTAGCGGCTGCGCCATGAATGTCGGCGACCTCTTGGGAAGCGGCACCATCTCCGGCCCGGAGAAGGACCAGCGCGGCAGCCTGCTCGAGATCAGCTGGAACGGCACCGAGCCCGTGGAATTGCCCGGCGGCGCCAGGCGCTCATTCCTGGAGGACGGCGACAGCCTCGTCATGCGCGGCTGGTGCCAGGGCAACGGCTATCGCATCGGTTTCGGGGAGGTCGAGGGGACGATCGTGGCGGCGGAGTGACTTCCGTCGTTCCGGGGCGCGCAGAGCGCGAGCCCGAACCTCGAGAATCCGGGTTCGATGCTGCGCATCGCCCCGGAATGACAGGCAAATCACCGCCGCTCCGGCGGCACGTCCTTGATCCGCGCGCAATGTGCGGCGACGTCTTCCGCGCTGTACTTCAAATGCACCCGCTTGTCGGACGGCGCCTGCTTTGCCGCGCACACGCCCTGGCGCCATTCCCGTGCCGGCCTGATCGGGCGCGGGGCAAAGCCTCCGCCGCAATTCGGGCAGACATTGAACAGCTTGGTCTCGACGCAGTCCGCGCAGAACGTGCATTCGTAGGAGCAGATCCGCGCATTCACCGCGTTCGGCGGCAGGTCGCAATCGCAATATTCGCAGTTCGGTCGCAGCTGGAGCGCCATGTTGATCTCCGGGCATCGAGCCGGGATCATCGCAGATCGCGTAGCCTGCGCGAATGCCATAGTTCCCTCGATTTCAGCCGGGCTTGATCTCCCGCAGCGGCAGCTTCGCGCTCTCCTTCAGCCGGTCGAGCACGATCGAGGAGCGCACATGCGCCACACTCTGGTGCGGCATCAAGACGTCGTTGACGAGATTAGAGAGGCCCTTGAGATCGCGCAGCACGGCTTTGAGCACGTAGTCGGCATCGCCCGTCAGCGAATACGCCTCCTGAATCTCGTCGATCCGATTCACCAGCGCGCGGAAGCGTTTGGAATTGTCCGGCGAGTGGGTCGCGAGCCCCACCTGGATGAAGGCGATCACGCCGAAGCCGAGCGCCTCGCTGGAGAGGTCGGCATGATAGCCGGATATCACCTTCTCCTCCTCCAACCGCATCCGCCGGCGCGAGCATTGCGAGGCCGAGAGGCCCGCGAGCTCGGCCAGCTCCTGGTTGGTGAGGCGGCCGTCGTCCTGGAGCGCACCGAGGATCTTGAGGTCGAAGGCATCCACGGAGATCATGCGTGTTTAGTCCATTTGATGCACAGATCGTGCATACGATAGCCAGATCACACCCCGATTGCACGCCTCTTGCGCGTCCCATGAAGGATAATTCCTGCCCATCACGCCATTCGGGAGAACACAATGGGACCGTTTCCGCACGATGCACCGCCGGCCACGATTACCGCCGACAATCCGATGGGCACCGACGGGTTCGAGTTCGTCGAATATGCGCATCCCCACCCGGAAGAGCTGCACGCGCTGTTCAAGCTGATGGGCTATGCCCCCGTCGCGCGCCACAAGACCAAGAAGATCACGGTCTATCGCCAGGGCGACATCAACTATCTCGTCAACGAGGAGCCGGGCACCCACGGCTATGAGTTCGTCGCCGCGCACGGTCCCTGCGCGCCGTCGATGGCGTTCCGCGTCGTCGATGCGAAGGCGGCCTATGATCGCGCGATTGCGCTCGGCGCCGAGCCGGCCGATGCCTCATCCGCGCAGAAGACGCTCGACGTGCCCGCGATCAAGGGCATCGGCGGCAGCCTGCTCTATCTGGTCGATCGCTACGGCGCCAAGGGCTCGGCCTATGATGCCGAGTTCGAATGGCTGGGCGGGCGCGACCCGAAGCCGATCGGGGCCGGCCTGTTCTATCTCGACCATCTCACCCACAACGTCCATCGCGGCCGCATGGACGTCTGGGCCGGATTCTACGAGAAACTGTTCAACTTCCGCCAGATCCGCTTCTTTGACATCGAGGGCCGCGCCTCCGGCCTGTTCTCGCGCGCGCTGACCAGCCCCGACGGCAAGATCCGCATTCCCATTAACGAGGATGCCGGCGATTCCGGCCAGATCGAGGAATATCTCAAGACCTACCGCGGCGAGGGCATCCAGCACATCGCCTGCGGCTGCCGCGACATCTATCGCACCATCGAAGGCCTGCGTGAGGCCGGCCTGCCCTTCATGCCGTCGCCGCCCGACACCTATTTCGAGAAGATCGACACGCGCCTGCCCAAGCACGGCGAAGACGTCGCGCGCTTGAAGAAGAACGGCATCCTGATCGACGGCGAGGGCGTGGTCGAGGGCGGTCAGACCAAGGTGCTGCTGCAGATATTCTCGGCCAACGCTATCGGCCCGATCTTCTTCGAGTTCATTGAGCGCAAGGGCGACGACGGATTCGGTGAAGGCAATTTCAAGGCCTTGTTCGAATCGATCGAGGAGGACCAGATCCGGCGCGGGGTGTTGAAGGTGGATAGCGCCGCGTAGGGCGCGGCGCGTGTGGGCACAGCTGCCGCGTCACGCAAGCGGGGACCCATAATCCGAGGGAGGAGTTTTGCGCGAGCCGATAACTCCGAGTCTTCGCCAAACGACTTCCTGTGGTTATGGATCCCGGGCTCGCGCTCCGCGCGCCCGGGATGACCGCGGAAATTACTTCGCGGCTGTCCACGTCTTCGTCACCGCCGCGATCTCTGCCGGCTCCGGCTCGCGCGCCGCCGAAGGCGTGCGCGAGAAGCGCGGTGCCGGTGCCGGCTGCTTCACGCCATGGCGCTCGATGAAGACGTTGCGCGCGAGCATGTGCGGATGCTGTGTCGCCTCCGACATGGTCAGAACCGGCGCGAAGCAGATGTCGGTGCCCTCCATGATCTTGCACCAATCCTCGCGCGTCTTGCTCTTGAACACGGCCTTCAGCTTCTCTTTCAGGGCCGGCCAGGCCTTGCGGTCCATCTGCGCGTCGAAATCGGCGTCGGTGAGGCCCGCGTGCTCGCGCAGCAGCGCGTAGAATTGCGGCTCGATCGAGCCGATCGAGACGAAGTGCCCGCAGGCGCATTCGTAGACGCCGTAGAAATGCGCGCCTCCGTCGAGGAAGTTTTGGTTGCGTTCCTCGGTCCAGCGACCCATCGTGGCCATGTCGAAGAAGAACGACATCAGCGAGGCTGCGCCGTCGCACATCGCCGCGTCGACCACCTGGCCCTTGCCGGACTTCTGCGCTTCCAGCAGCGCCGCGAGCACGCCGACAACGAGATAGAGCGCGCCGCCGCCGAAATCGCCCACGAGATTGAGCGGCGGGACCGGCGCTTCCTTCGTGCCGATCGCGGCGAGCGCGCCAGTGATGGAGATGTAGTTGATGTCGTGGCCGGCGGCGTTGGCGAGCGGGCCTTCCTGGCCCCAGCCGGTCATGCGGCCATAGACCAGTTTTGGATTGCGCGCGAGCACCACGTCAGGGCCGAGCCCGAGCCGTTCCATCACGCCGGGGCGAAAACCTTCGACCAGCGCATCGGCGCTGGCGAGCAGATCCAGCACTTGCGCGATCGACGCCTTGTCCTTGAGGTCGAGCTCGATCACCTTGCGGCCGCGGCCCGCCACCGACTTCATGCTCTTCTTGGCGCCGACGCGGTCTAGCGTGACGACGTCGGCACCCATGTCGGCCAGCATCATGCAGGCGAACGGGCCCGGCCCGATGCCGGCGAATTCGACGATGCGAAAGCCCGAGAGCGGGCCGGAGGTGCGGACGGATGACGTGGGGGCTGGTTGATCGAGCACGTTGTTGTTTCCTCGGGGGCGCGAGCAGATGCCGGTGACCCGGCAATCGCCTCTGACGCTTCTTCTGTGAGCGAGTTAATCGGCCGATTAACTTTTCTCGCCTTCACGCCAGCGAGGCAAGCGGTTTTCATGCCGCATGGTCAAATAAAAACGGCGCGCACCGAAGTGCGCGCCGCGGAAAATTTGCGTCGAGGCGCTATCAGCGCGCAGCGGCCACCGCGCGCTGCGCCATCACCTTGATCAGATTGGCGCGATACTCCGCCGTGCCGTGGATGTCGGCCAGCAATCCGCTGGCAGAAATGCTCACGCCGTCGATCGCCGCCGGCGACCAATTCGCCTTCAGCGCGGTCTCGACCGCAGGCACCCGCATCACACCGTTCTGCGAGGCGCCGGTCGCAGCGACGCGGACCTCGCCCGACTTGGTCTGTGCGACGAACACCCCGGTCAGCGCGAAGCGCGAGGCCGGGTGCCGCATCTTCTCGTAGCCCGCCTTGGCCGGCACCGGAAAAGACACGGCGGTGATGATCTCGCCGTCTTCAAGTGCCGTGGTGAACAGGCCTTTGAAGAAATCATCCGCCGCGATCGACCGCTTGTTGGTCTTCACGGTGGCGCCGAGCGCGAGCAGCGCGGCTGGGAAATCCGCAGCCGGATCGTTGTTGGCGATCGAGCCGCCGATCGTGCCGCGGTAGCGCACGGCGGGATCGCCGAGCACCGAGGTGAGATAGGAGATCGCGGGGATCGCCTTCTTCACATCGGCATTCGTCATGATGTCGTAATAGGTCGTGCCGGCCTTGATGGTCAGCGTATCGCCCGACAGCTCGACGCCCTGGAGCTCCTTGATCCTGCCGAGGTCGATCACATCGGAGGGGCCTGCGAGACGCTGCTTCATGACCGGCAGCAGAGTCTGCCCGCCGGCGAGGAACTTCGCCTCGCTGCCTTTTGCGAACAGGCTTACGGCCTCGTCGACCGAGGAGGCGCGATGATAGGTGGTCTGGTACATCTTCGGTTCTCCTCTTAAGCCGCGTGGATGGTGCGCCACACCCGGTCGGGGGTTGCGGGCATCTCCAGATTGTTCTTGCCGATCGCATCCGTGATCGCGTTGATCACGGCCGCCGATGCCCCGATCGCGCCGGCCTCGCCGCAACCCTTGATGCCGAGCGGATTGCCCGGGCACAGCGTCGTGGTGTGGGAGAGGTTGAACGAGGGCAGATCGTCGGCGCGCGGCATGGCATAGTCCATGAACGAGGCCGTGACCGGCTGGCCGTTGGCATCGTAGATCGCGTGCTCGAGCAAGGCCTGGCCAATTCCCTGCGCCAGGCCGCCATGGACCTGGCCTTCGACGATCATCGGGTTGATCAGCCGGCCGAAATCGTCGGCGGCGACGAAGTTGACGAAGGAGGTCTTGCCGGTGCCGGGATCGACCTCGAGTTCGCAGATATAGGCGCCGGCCGGGAAGGTGAAGTTGGTGGGGTCGTAGAAGGCGCTCTCCTTCAACCCCGGCTCCATGCCTTCAGGCAGGTTGTGCGCGGTGTAGGCCGCGAGCGCGACCATCGGAAGGGCGATCGCCTTGTCGGTGCCTGTCACCTTGAACTCGCCGTTCTCGATGACGATGTCGGCTTCTGATGCCTCCAGCGCATGCGCCGCGATCTTCTTGGCTTTGGATTCCATCTTCTCCATCGCCTTCAGGATCGCGGTGAGGCCGACGGCCGCCGAGCGTGAGCCGTAGGTGCCCATGCCGAACTGCACCTTGTCGGTGTCGCCATGGACGATCGAGACCTGGCTGATCGGAATCCCCAGGCGCTCGGCAACGAGCTGGCAGAAGGTCGTCTCGTGACCCTGGCCGTGGCTGTGCGATCCCGTGAGGATCTCGATGGTGCCGACCGGGTTGACGCGCACCTCGGCCGATTCCCACAGGCCGACGCCGGCGCCCAGGCTGCCGACCGCCTTCGACGGCGCGATGCCGCAGGCCTCGATGTAGCAGGACACGCCGATGCCGCGCAGCTTGCCGTCGGCTTTCGCCTTGGCCTTGCGGGCGGGAAAGCCGGCATAGTCGATCGCCTTCATCGCGGCGTCGAGGGAGGCGTTGAAGTCGCCGGTGTCGTAGGCCATGATCACCGGTGTCTGGTGCGGGAACTCCGTGATGAAGTTGGTCCGGCGCAACTGGGCCGGATCGACGTTGAGCTGCCGCGCGGCCGTTTCCATCAACCGTTCGATCAAATAGCTCGCCTCGGGGCGTCCCGCGCCGCGATAGGCGTCGACCGGCGTGGTGTTGGTGTAGACGCCGATCACCTCGGCATGGATCGCCGGGATGTTGTACTGGCCCGACAGCAGCGTCGCGTAGAGATAGGTCGGCACCGAGGACGAGAACAGCGACATGTAGGCGCCGAAATTGGCGTAGGTCTTCACCTTCAGCCCGGTGATCTTGTTGTTGGCGTCGAACGCCATCTCGGCATGGGTGATGTGGTCGCGGCCGTGCGCGTCGGTGAGGAAAGCCTCGGTGCGGTCGCCGGTCCATTTGACCGGACGGCCGACCTTCTTGGAGGCCCACAGCGCCACCATTTCTTCCGGATAGATGAAGATCTTCGAGCCGAAGCCGCCGCCGACGTCGGGCGCGATCACGCGCAGCTTGTGCTCGGGGGCGATGTTGTAGAACGCCGACAGCACGAGGCGGGCGACATGCGGATTCTGTGAGGTCGTATAGAGCGTGAAGTGCTCCTCGGCGGCGTCATAGTCGCCGATCGCCGCCCGCGGCTCCATCGCGTTCGGAGCGAGGCGGTTGTTGGTAACGTCGAGCTTCACCACATTGGCGGCCTTGGCGAAGGCGGCATCGGTGGCGCCCTCGTCGCCGATCACCCAGTCATAGACCTGGTTGCCGGGCGCTTCAGGATGAAGCTGCGGCGCGCCGGCCTTGATCGCGGCCTGCATGTCGGCGACCGCGGGAAGCTCCTCGTAGTCGACGACGACGGATTCCGCCGCGTCGCGCGCCAGATTCTTGCTCTCGGCGATCACGACCGCGACGGCCTGGCCGACGAAGCGCACCGTCTCCGGGGCCATCGCCGGCCATGCGCCCATCTTCATCGGGCTGCCGTCCTTGGATGTGATGGCCCAGCCGCAGATCAGGTTGCCGACCTTGTCGTCGACCAGCTGCTGGCCCGTGAGCACCGCGACCACGCCCGGCATGTTCAGCGCGGCCGAAGAGTCGATCCTCTTCACCTTGGCGTGCGCGTGCGGGCTGCGGATGAAATAGGCATGAGTCATGCCCGTGAGCTTGATGTCGTCGACGTAACGGCCCTTGCCGGTAATGAAACGCTTGTCTTCCTTGCGCACGACGCGTGCGCCGATACCTTCAACACCCATGTCTGGTCCTCCCGACCGGAAATTGCCTTGACCGCGCCGTCGATCGACGGCTGCGACGGTTGTTCTTGTTTTCGAGGCGCGCCGCTTACTCGGCCGCCTGCGAGACCTTCATGCGGCCGGCCGCATCCAGCACGGCCTTGACGATGTTGTGATAGCCGGTGCAGCGGCAGATGTTGCCTTCGAGCTCGGTGCGGACGGTCGCCTCGTCGAGCTGGCCGCCGTGACGGTTCACGATGTCGATCGCCGACATGATCATGCCCGGCGTGCAATAGCCGCACTGCAGGCCGTGATTGTCGCGAAAGGCGGCCTGCATCGGGTGCAGCTCATCGCCCTTGGCGATGCCCTCGATCGTGGTGATGCTGGCCCCGTCGGCCTGTCCCGCCAACATGGTGCAGGATTTCACGGCCTTGCCGTCCATGTGCACGACGCAGGCGCCGCACTGGCTGGTGTCGCAGCCGACATGGGTTCCTGTGAGGTTGAGGTGATCGCGCAGAAGCTGGACCAGCAGCGTGCGGTCTTCGACGTCGACGGCGACCGCCTTGCCGTTGACCGTCAGTTTGACTGTAGACACTTGAAGTCCTCCCAGGATGATTTTGATTGGTTCTAATTAGAGACAGCGACCCGGAACTTTGCAACTAGGATTTTGGTCGCTGGCGTCATGGAAGAGTCATTGATCCCACGCGCTGCGCAATGATCGGACGGAGCGTGACGGCTTGGACATGAGTTGGCGGGCGTGGGATGCCAGCTTTGTCCGTCGTCGGATCGGCCTTTGGCCGACAGAGCCCGAAATCGTGCGGTCGGCCAAATTTACCGGCCCTTATCGATTCTGCCCTAGTTTTGCGCATCCGAGTCCGGGGGCGGGGCGCCTCCGGATTACGGCTGAAATGAAAATGGGGGTTGGGAATGTCCGGGCGTATCGCGTCGCCGTCCAAGCGCAGTTTGTTTCCGACCCTCAGGTTCCGCGCAAAGATCGTTCTCGGCTTCGCCGCCGTGCTGGTGATCTCCGCTGGCAGCATGGCCTTCTCATATTTCGGCTTCGAACGGGTCGCCGCGGGGGTCGAATCCTACCGCAGCAGCGTGTCCGAGGCCGATTTCGCCCGCACCATCGACCGCGAGCTGCTCGCCTACCGTTCGGCTGCCAGATATTTCGTCGTCACCGGCAAGGAAGACGACGCCAAGGCGGCGCTGGACGCCGAGGCGAGCCTGAAGAACGCCATCGACCAAGCCGTCAAGGGCGCCAAGCAGCCGGCGCGGCAGGAAAGCCTCGACAAGCTCGCCAAGGAGTTTTCCGGCTTCTCCGCGACCTTCGCCAAGGTGCTCCAGGCCAAACGCGACAGCGCGCTGCTGGTGCAGAACCAGCTCCAGCGCCAAGCCAATCTCCTGAAGTACAAGCTCGACGATATCGGCAACAGCGCTTCCGATTCCGAGGCGCAGGCCATCGAGTTCGGCACCAAGCAGGTCAACGCCCAATTCCAGACCGCGAGCGCTGCAGCCACCCAGTTCGTGCTGGCCTCCGATCAGGCGATCGCGAACAGCGCATTGGCGCGGCTGAAATTCGTCGAGAACTCGCTCAGTGCTGTCTATTCCATGGACGAAAAGATCGTCGCGGGCCTGAAGGACGCCAAGGCCATCCTCGGTGCCTATCGCGAAGCGCTGGAGAAGCTGATCGCCAACGCCAAGCTGGTCGACGGCCTCGTCGCCGAGATGAACGGCTCGGCCGGCGCGATCCTGCAAGGCGCGACCGCCATGAAGGCGGACCTCGTCGCCGAGCAGCAGCGGCTGGATGCCGAATCCGAAACCACCATCGTGCAGACCGAGCACCTGGTGCTGATGCTGGCTATCGGCGGCACGCTGCTTGGTGCGGTCCTCGCCTTCCTGCTCGGCACCGGCATCTCGCGGCCGATGATCGCGATGTGCAAAGCGATGCGCGAGCTGGCGTCGGGCAATTTCGACGTCGTGCTGCCGGGCCTCGGCCGCAAGGACGAGATCGGCGAGATGGCCGGCGCGGTCGAGGAGTTCAAGGTTCAGGCCGTCGCCAAGGCCGAGCGCGACGCCGCCGCCAGCGAAGTCC
>JAEYTQ010000439.1 GCA_023433965.1 Pseudomonadota bacterium
CTCGCCAAGTATCGGTATCGCCAACAGCGTTGCACTTGCCGGTACCGCCGCAGCCAGACCGGCCGAGGGCGTAGGCCCGAGAATCCTCACGGAAATGGAGAACAGGATGACCGCCAGAAAACCGGGGCCCAAGCCCTGGAAGGCGGCCTGAAGCAGTATCGTCGGCCACGGCGCATCTTGCATGGTGGAAGGGAGAAAGAAGAACCAGACCGGCACGAAAAGTAGCGCGTTCGGCACGCTGACCAGGACCAGCGCCTGCCGCGCCTCGATCTGCCAGTGCTTCACGCCCACAAAGTAGATCGAAAGCACGGCTGACGCCGCGAGGAAGAACGCAATGGCCGATGCCACGCTGTTGCCGCCGGCACGCATGCCCGGAACGGCAACGAGCACTGCGCCCGCGAGCAGGATGAGAACTGCAACGAGTTGCTGCCAGGACGGCACGCGCCGCGCGAAAAGCAATCCCAGCAGAATGGTGAAGATCGGTAGCGAGCCGTTGGCGAACGCTCCCCCGTACGCTGCCGATGCCCCCTTCAGCCCAAAGTACATCAAGATGCTGTAGACCGCGCCGGGGCCGAAAATTGACATCGACAGGACTGCGTGCAGCGGCAGGTGGCGCGGCCACCAGGCCTTGGCGAACGGAAGAACCAGTGCGCCAGTGACCAGGAACCGTAGTGCCGTCAAATCGAAGGGTGTCAGGCCGGATTGCATGCCGGCCCTTGAGAAGACGAGAAAGCCGGACCAGATGCAGAACACGCCGGCTGCGCTCAGGAGACCAATAATCCGCTCGTTCGATTTGGCTACGGGGGTCAAGCCGATATCCGATTGCTGGAGATGCCTTAGCGCGGTTAATACACCTGCGTCCTTCAAGATGCTCTCCGCAACATCGTCCTCCATGATGAGCGATCCTCATGAGTTTTTCTAGCCGAGAGTTCCGCAAGCCGTTGGGATCGGATCTCTGGGGTGCGGCCATGCTGTGCGATGATGCAATCAACGCAGGAACACTTGCGGGGGCGCTCCGTTAGCGCAGCAAACGCCCGGAGTTGTCCATGACAGATTATCCCAAGCCGCCTTATCCCGTGCAGCAACAGCCGATGCCCGGCTCGACGCGCGCCATGCAGCCGCGCCCCGATCACGGCGAGGAGAGTTACAAGGGCGCCGGCCGTCTTGCTGGAAAGAAAGCCGTCATTACCGGCGGAGACAGCGGCATCGGGCGCGCCGTGGCGATCGCTTATGCGCGTGAAGGCGCCGACATCGTCATATCCTACCTGAACGAGGACGAGGATGCCGCGGAGGTGAAGGCGTTGGTGGAGCGGGAGGGACGCAAGGTCGTCCTCATCCCCGGCGATATCAGCAATCCCGAACACTGCCGCGCCATCGTGCGGCGCACCGTCGAGGAGCTCGGCGGGATCGACATTCTCGTCAACAACGCGGCTCATCAGGCCACGTTCAAGGACATCGGGGATATCAGCGACGAGGAGTGGCAGCGCACGTTCGAGACCAACATCCACGCCATGTTCTATTTGGTCAAGGCGGCCGTGCCCCATATGAAGCCGGGTGCTGCGATCATCAACACGGCGTCAGTGAATTCGGACATGCCTAACCCGACTTTGCTGGCATACGCCACCACCAAGGGCGCCATCCAGAATTTCACGGGCGGGCTCGCCCAAATGCTGGCCGAGAAAGGCATCCGGGTCAACGCGGTGGCTCCAGGTCCGATCTGGACTCCCCTAATCCCTTCGACCATGTCGGAAGACCGGGTCAAGAACTTCGGAAAGCAGGTCCCGATGCAACGCGCCGGCCAACCGGCGGAGCTCGCAACCGCCTATGTCATGCTGGCCGATCCGCTCTCGAGCTACACCTCCGGGGCGACCTTGGCCGTCACCGGTGGCAAGCCGTTCATCTGATCGTGTGGGTGCGCAAGGACGATGGCGGCGCCTGGCGCCGCCATCCTTCTGAACAGTTCGCCTCGATCACGCGGCGTCCGACGCCTTGGCGTTGACGCCCTTGCGAAGGGCCACCGTGTTCAGCTTGGTATTGGTCGCCTTCTCTTCGTTCAGATTGGTGGTGAGGAAACGGACGATGTCGTCGTGGCCGAGCTCTTCAGCCCAGGCGATCAGCGTCCCGTAACGGCATATTTCGTAGTGCTCCACCGCCTGCGCGTTGGCGACGATCGCTGCATCCAGCACTGCCTTGTCCTCGATTTCCCCGGCAGTCTCGTCAGCTTCCTTGATCAGGCCGTCGATGGCCGGGCAATTGGTGCCGCTCGGCTCCTTGCCGAGCTTCGCGAACACCTTCTCGAGGCGTTCGACCTGCTTGTTGGTCTCCTCCAGATGGGCCTTCAGCCCGGTGACGAGATTCTTGTTGGTCGCCTTCTCGATCATTTTCGGCAGCGCCTTAAGGATCTGCTGCTCCGCGTAATAGATGTCCTGCAGCCCGTGCAGCAGCAGGTCTTCCATCGTTTTGATGTCCTTGGTGAAGAAACCCATAAAAGACGCCTCCTTTTCACAATGATGGC
>JAEYTQ010000451.1 GCA_023433965.1 Pseudomonadota bacterium
TGCGGTCGCAAGGCCGTGACGTGCCGGCTGGAGGTGAGGCCCTCATCAACGAGGATGGCGTTACCGGGCATCGCCTCGACCATCTGCAGCACCAGGAAGTCCGGATCGATCGGCGTACGGCCCGCGCTCTTGCTGATCTGCTCGACCAGCGCGGCGCGACGCGCGGTCCAGTTGTTCGGCGCAAGCTCGGCGAGGCGCCGTTTTGCGCGGCCCGCGAGCGTCGTCCCGCCCATTTCCTTCAACAGGGGAATCAGCGCGCGCAGCGTTTCCTTCAGATCCGCCTTCAGCGCGATCTCGGCGCCGTAGTTCTTGGCGATCTCCCAATCGACGAGGCCGATCTGCACGATGCCGAGCCCGTCCGGCAGCGCATCGACCTCGCTATAAACCGACATCCGCAAGGGATCGCCGCCGAGCGCGATCAGCAGATCATAAGGCGCAAGCGTGTCGCGCGCGACCTTCTGCACGCGCGCCAGCGTGCCGGCGAAGCTCGGGCTTTCAGAGAGGAAGTGCGCGCCATAAGGGGTCGACGATTGGTAAGCGGCCGCGCCAAGCAGCTCGCCGAATTCGGCGGCCTCTTTCAGCGCATCGCTCTTGACCACCTCGTCCATGGTGATGATCACCGGGCGTTCGGCCTTGAGCAGGCGTGCGGCGAGCGCCCGCAATGCCTCGTCCGACGGCCTTGCGCGCGCATCGACGCGGGTGGAGCGGCCGAGGTCGATGCCGGCCTCGCTGTTGAGGATGTCGCCGGGCAGCGAGATGAACACGGGCCCGGTCGGCGGCGTGGTCGCGACCTTGGCGGCGCGGCGCACGATCCGCGGCAGGTCCTCCAGCCGCGTCACCTCGACCGCCCATTTCACCAGCGGCTCGGCCATGCGCACCAGTGGGCCGTAGAGCACCGGCTCCATCAGCCCGTGGCCCTGCTCCTGCTGGCCCGCGATCAGGATCATCGGTGTGCCCGTGAACTGGGCGTTGTAGAGCGAGCCCATGGCATTGCCGAGGCCGGGCGCGACATGGACGTTGCAGGCGACGAGCTTGCCGGAAGCGCGGCTATAGCCGTCGGCAATCGCGACCACCAGGCTCTCTTGCATTGCCATCACGTAGGTGAGATCGGGATGATCCTTCAGCGCATGCATGATCGGCAGCTCGGTGGTCCCGGGATTGCCGAAAAGGTGCGTGACGCCTTCGTCCTTGAGCAACGCGAGAAAAGCGGAGCGGCCGGTGATCTTGTTCTTCATGCTTCCTCCAGGAGCGGACGTTGCCGCAAGGACTGAAAACATGATGGCCGAAGTCCCGGTGTGCGCGCAAGCAAGCGCGGTCATGGCTGCGTTGCGTAGGACGGTCGCGTGTCCCGGACGCGACGGAACGTGCAGCGTTGCGGCGCAGAGCCGGGACCCAGATTAGCTCCGAGGGCGCCGAAGCATGGGCCCCGGCCCAGCAGCGCACCGCTTCGCGCTGCGCAGCGTCCGGGGAACGAGACTGAGCACGCGGCGCGCTACATCTCCTCGCGCCCGAGCTCGAACGGATCTTCGCCGCCCGCGCGCTTCTTCTTTTTCGAGCGTTGCCAGACCACGCCCGGAAAACCCTTCAGTGGCACCAACGGCTCGCCGGTATAGGCCCATTCCTGAAGCTCTTCGATGGCGATGTGATAGAGCGGCTGCCGGCCGGTGCGCTCCTTGAACAGCGCGCGCGGGATGTTGACCATGTGCGGGCCCCGCGGGCGCTCGTACACGACGGGCGTGCCGCAATGCGCGCAGAAGCTGCGGGCGGTCTTCGTCGCCTTGTCCTCGTAGCGGGTCAGCGCGGTCTTGCCGGAGGTGATGCGGAAGCGCTTCTTCCAGCTGCCGACATAGGTCGCATAGGCCGCGCCATGGGCGCGACGGCTCGCCACGGAATGATCATGCCAGGCCCAGCGCGCGGGGACGTCGATCTCGAAGGTGACCTTGCCGCAAAGGCATTGGCCGGTGGCTATACCTGCGGCAGCTGCGGCTTTGGCTGCGGCCATGGGAATTCTCTCCGTCGTCATGCACGCTAGAATATACGATCGTCATTCCGGGGCGCGACGAAGTCGCGAACCCGGAATCCATTGGGCGGCAAGCCAAGACGTGAGATGGATTCCGGGCTCGACGCTCCGCGTCGCCCCGGAATGACAGCGAGACCTACGCCGGCGTCAGCTCGTCATAAACGGGATAGTCCGTGTACCCCTTTTCCTCACCGCTATAGAACGTCGCGCGGTTGTACGGCGTGATCGGGTAGCCGTGCTCGAGACGGCGCGGCAGATCGGGATTGGAGATGAAGATGCGGCCGAAGGCGATGATGTCCGCATGTCCTTCGGCGATCGCCGCATTCGCGCTCTCCCCGGTGAAGCCGCCGGCGGTCATCAGCACGCCGCTGTAGAGCGGGCGGAACAACACCATCGCGGACGGCACGTTCTGCCAGTTGACCTCGGCGCGACCCGAGCCGCTGGAGCGCGGCTCGATGAAATGCAGGTACGCCAGACCCAGCTTGTCGAGCGCCGTCACGACATGGGTGTAGAGCGGCATCGGATCGGGCTCGCCGGAATCATTGGCGATGCCATAGGGCGACAGCCGCACGCCGACGCGGTTCGCGCCCCAGACCTCGATCGCGGCCTGGGTCACCTCGAGCAGCAGCCGCGCGCGGTTCTCGATCGAGCCGCCATATTGATCGGTGCGCTGGTTGCTGCGCGATTGCAGGAACTGCTCGAGCAGATAGCCGTTGGCGCCGTGGATCTCGACGCCGTCGAAACCGGCGGCTAGCGCATTCTTCGCGCCCTGCCTGAAAGCCTCGACGATGCCCTTGACCTCGTCGGTCTCCAGCGCGCGCGGCGTCTCGTAGTCCGAGATCTTGCCGTCGGCGGTCATCGCCTTCATCCCTTCGGCCTTGATCGGGATCGCCGACGCCGAAACCGGCAGCTCCCCGCCGTGGAAGGAGGAATGCGAGACGCGGCCAACATGCCAGAGCTGGAGGAAGATGATTCCGCCCTTGGCATGCACGGCGTCCGTCACCTTCCGCCAGCCGGCGATCTGCGCTTCCGAATAGATGCCGGGTGTCGCCGGGTTGCCGCGGCCGTGCGAGAGCACCGGCGAGGCTTCGGCGATGATCAGGCCGCCTTTCGTCGCACGCTGGCCGTAATATTCGGCGTTGAGCGGCCGCGGCGAAAAGCTCTCGCGCTCGGCACGCATGCGCGTCAGCGGCGCCATCGCGACGCGATGCGCAAGCTTGTACGGACCGACCTGCAACGGCCTAAACAACGCTTCGAATTTCATGGGGTCCCCGAATATCTGTGAAAGGATGCGGATCATAGAGCGAGGGGCGGCACCGTAAAAGGCACCGCCCCAAGCGAATATTCTCTCTGACGGAACGCGACAGAGCGTTACGCCGTCTTGATCCAGACGGCCTTCACGTTGAGGTATTCCTCGACGTGCTGCTTGCCGGATTCACGGCCGTAGCCGCTCATCTTGTAGCCGCCGAACGGCACGGCCGGATCCATCGCCTGATAGCAGTTCACCCAGACCGAGCCGGCACGCAGGCTCTTCGCCACTGCATGCGCCTTGCTGACATCGCGTGTCCACAGGCCGGAGCCGAGGCCGAACGTGGTGTTGTTGGCGCGCTTGACCAGCTCGTCCATGTCCTTGAAGGCGATCGCGGAAATGACGGGCCCGAAAATCTCCTCCTGCGCGATACGCATGTTGTCCTCGACGCCCGCGAACACCGTCGGCGAGACAAAGAAGCCCTTCGACAACGCGCCCTCGGTGACTCGTCCGCCGCCGGCGAGCGCCTTCGCGCCTTCCTTCTGGCCGATATCGAGATAGCCGGTGACGCGCTCCAGCTGCTGCTCGGAGACGAGCGGGCCGATCTGCACGTTGGGATCGAGACCGTTGCCGACCTGCAGCTTCTTGCCGAACTCGGCGACGCGGCCGACGAATTCGTCATAGATCGCGTGCTCGACGAACAGGCGCGTTCCGGCGCTGCAGATCTGCCCTGAATTGGCGAACACCGCCATCGCCGCACCCGGCACGGCTGCGTCGAGATCGGCATCGGCGAACACGATGTCCGGCGACTTGCCGCCGAGCTCGAGCGAAACGCGCTTGAGATTGCCGGCGGACGCACGGATGATCGACTGACCCGTGACATGCGAGCCGGTGAAGGCGACCTTGTCGACGTCGTGATGCGAAGCCAGCGCCGCGCCCACGGTCTCGCCGTATCCGGGCACGACGTTGACGACGCCGGGCGGCACGCCCGCCTCCATCGCCAGCTCGGCAATGCGCAGCGACGTCAGCGGCGCCTCTTCGGCGGGCTTGAGCACCACGGTGCAGCCGGTCGCGATCGCAGGACCGATCTTCCAGATCGTTGCGGTGAGCGGGCCGTTCCAGGGGATGATGGCGCCAACGACGCCGACCGGCTCCTTCAGCGTGTAGGAGAATATCTCGCCGGGCAGCGAGTTCTCGATCGTCTCGCCGTGGATCGCCGTGGTCTGGCCGGCGTAGTACCGCAGCATGCCGACGGCGCGCAGGCGGTAGGCGCGGGTGCGGCTGAGCGGCGCGCCCATGTCGAGCGTGTCGAGCTGCGACAATTCGTCGAAATTCTTCTCGACGAGATCGGCGAGCCTCAAGAGCAGGTTCTGCCGCTCGAACGGCTTGACCTTGCTCCAGGGGCCTTCGAACGCACGGCGGGCGGCGGCGACCGCGCGATCGATGTCTTCCTTGTCACCCTCGGCGACGGTTGCGAGCAGCTCGCCGGTCGCGGGATTGCGGGTCTCGAAGCGCTTGCCCGAGGCTGCATCGACCCACTTGCCGTCGATCAGCATCTGCTTGTAGGACCCGTTGGCGAACGGATGGCGCGTGATCGGAATAGCCTGCGACACAGCCATGGCTGCACTCCCTGTCAGGTGATTGATTTAAATCGATCTGGGCGGGATCGTTACGCTGGAGGATACAGCCGCGCCAAAGAGGCGTAAAGGCAGCTCCCAACGAAGACCTCCCATGCCGACTTGTGCAGGGTCGCGCAGCCGCCATGTTATGATTCGAGCACGCCACTGTTGCGGAGAGCGATCCCATGCCACATCCCGCTATCGTCAAAGACAATGTCGCCGTGATCACGGGTGGCGCAGCCGGCATCGGATTTGCCGCCGCCACCGCCTTTGCACGCGCCGGAATGAAGGTGTGTCTCGCGGATGTCGACGAGGCACGGCTGGCAGAAGCTGCAACGAAACTGTCATCAGGCACGGTTGCCGCCAACGTGATGACCTTAGTGGTCGATGTCAGCAAGGCCGAGAGCATCGTGGAACTCGAACGCGCGGTCCGCGAGCGGTTCGGCGGCACCGATATCCTGATGAACAATGCCGGAATCCAGCCGGGCAGCACGCTGTTCGGCGAGCCCGATCATTGGCAGCGCATCATCGGCGTCAACATGTGGGGCATCATCAGCGGCTCGCGCATTTTCGCGCCGGGCATGATCGCGCGCGGCAAACCCGGTCTCATCATCAATACCGGATCGAAGCAGGGCATCACGACGCCGCCGGGCGATCCCGCCTACAATGTCTCGAAGGCCGGCGTGAAGGCATTCACCGAGGCGCTCCAGCACGAGCTGCGCAACACCAAGGACTGCCACGTCACGGCACACCTGCTGATCCCCGGCTTCGTCTTCACCGGCCTCACCGCCAAGGGACGCACCGAGAAGCCGGACGGCGCCTGGACGCCGGAACAGACCGTCGACTTCATGCTGGCGCGGCTGGAGGCGGGCGATTTCTACATCCTGTGTCCGGACAACGACGTGCCGCGCGCACTCGACGAAAAGCGCGTATTGTGGGCGGCCGGCGACATCGTCGAGAATCGCCCGCCGCTGTCGCGCTGGCATCCGGACTATGCGGATGCGTTCAAGAGGTTCGCGGAGGGGGAGTAGGCTTGCACTTCCTCGCGCGGTTCTTATCGCGAGAGTC
>JAEYTQ010000514.1 GCA_023433965.1 Pseudomonadota bacterium
CGAATGCGCCGGTCATCGCCGCCCCCGCCGACGTACCACCGAGCATGTCGAATTCGAAGCCGCTCTCGATCAGCGCCTTGTAAAGCCCGACATGCGCCGCACACAGCGCGCCGCCGCCGCACGCCACCAGCCCAAGTGCGCTGCCGTTGATGAAGCGGTAGAGCCGCGCGATCGTGCCGTCATCGTCGAGCGCCACATGATGATGCATCGCGACCTTGCGCCGTCTCAGCCAGCGCGCCGTCCCCGAGATAGGCTGTCGCCGCTCGTGCACGATCACGAGCCGATGTGCCTCCGTACTGACGAACGCGAGTGCCAGCTCCTCCAGCTTGTTCGGCGTCGGGTCGGAGCCATCAACAGCCACCGCCATCACCATGTCGGCATGACGGATCGCTTTCTGCGACCAGGCGGTCAGCTCGGCATCGGCGACGAAGATGAGATAATCGTACGAGCTCTCGAGCTGATTGAGCGCCTGTGTCGCATCTGCGCTGTCGAGTTCCGGCAGCAGCTCTGCAGCACGCTTCGAATCGAGCACCAGCGTGTCGGCTTCGGCCGAGAAAGTCGCCGTGAGCTTATCGATGAAGCGCTGCGGCACCTGCGATGAGCCGGCGCGAACGATCGCGAGCGGGCGCGGCCGTGGGTCCGGCACGTGTGCCTCGGGCGACGTCGTCGCCGCTAACCGTTGTGACAGCGCCGTCGTCAGGGTTCGCCAGATTGCTGGGCACCGTTCCGCGACGCGGTCGAAAGCCGGCCGGTCGAGCCGCAGCACGAGGCTGTCGCGCATCGCCGAGACGGTTGCCGTGCGCACGCCCCCGGTGAGGAAGGCGATTTCCCCGATAGGCTGCTCCGGACCGATCTCGCTGACCGGCTCGCGCCGCCCCTCGAGCGTCACGGCAAATCGGCCGGACACGACGATGTAGAGCGCATCTGCTGACTCGCCCTGCCGCACGAGCACCTCGCCGCGCTTCAGGCTGCGCATCTCCAGTTCGGCCATGATCGCCGCGCGCTCGTCCGCGCCTAGCCCGGCGAAGACGCCCTCGGCAAACGGTTCGGACGAGACGGGGGGTGCGTGCATGTCTGTGCCCTGACGACCATCCACCATATGCCGGCAGCTCTGGTTAAGCCCGGACAAACTGGGCGATACGCCGCTGGTCGCGTACCGCGAGCGTGAGTTAGCATGCCCGAGCCTCGACATCGGCAGTCGGGATCACATTGGGATGAAATATGAAATTTCTGGCTTTCCTGCTCGCCCTTATCGCAGCGATCAGCTCCCTGGGGACCCTCCTTCTGGGTTTCATGATGACGATGACCGACAATCCGCAGTCACCGGTCCTGCCCTGGGGCTACAGCCTGATCTTCGTCGGCTTCCTCATGGTTTTCCTGGGTGTTCTTTCGGTCGTCCTGATCTGGCTGCGGCCGGCCATTGCCGATAAGGCACTATGGCTACTGATCCTCGACGGCCTCATCGGCATGGTGATCGTCACAATCGCCATGACGGTCTCGCAGGCACCCCAAGGGCCGTCCTTCAGCATCGTTGCCGGCAACCTGCTCATGGGCGGCCTCATGCCGGCCGTCGCCGCATACGCATCGCTGATCATGTTGCGTAAGGTCGGCGACGAGAAGCCTGCCGACGCCGCGTAACTGCTACGCGGCGAGGCGGGTGGTCTCGCGCGCAGACGATGCACGCTTGCGCTCGAGCGATACCACGTTGCTCGTAAGCTCCGCCGTCAATGCGCCGAGAAAGCTCTGCGGATTGAAGCCGCGATTGGCGTTGAGCCTCAGCGCCGCAGCAACCTCGACGGCCGGTGCGATCAGCGCATAACCGTGGTCCAGCAGGAGCTGCTTCAGGCGGCGCGCACCGAAAACCTCGATCAGGTGACGCAGGCGGATGAATGCGGCCAGCGCCAGCTGCGGATCCCGATGATGACGCTGGCCGAGCATCTCGCACGCTGTGTCGAGATCTGCCTTGTCCGCGCCGTTGAGCAGGATCAGCCCGCGGCCGTTCTCGATGAAAGCGCGCATCGCGGCGCCGAGGTCCGCAGCATCGGCCGCAGGCACGTCGGAGAGGTCGAATGTCGTTGCCATTTTCGTTGCTCCCTTTCCGAGGTTCAGTGGCGGGTGCCGGAGAAGACCGACCAGGGGCTCCCGGTCATCAGGATGATGTCCTTGGGCTGGCGGGCATCGACCACGAAGTCGACGCTGTGCCCGACCAGCTTGCCGTTGAGATTGACGATCTCGGCTGGGGCGAAGCGGTAGCGCGATCCGTCCTCCGCCTCGATCACACCGAACCCGTCCTTGTTGCTGAACTTCGTGATGCGTCCGTGCATGACACTCTCTCCGGTTACTGGGGCGCTGTGGCCCTGTCGTGGAGGGAGAATGGCGCCAACAGGGCGAGTGCGCTGTTCCGGCTGTGACAGGGGACCGCAGGCCGGGGAGGGGACTGGCGGCCGCTTCGGCGATTGGCTCGCCCGAGCCCTAATTGCGGTGTATGAACGGGCTCGGAACCTCGGCCGCCGCACGCCGTCGACTATTCAGCCGGGGTTCATTGGCCGGGCCGTAGCCTCGGCGATGGTAACGTCTAGAAGACGCAAGGTGACGAAGATGACGACTGCTTGGCAGCGCACCGTGTTCTTGGGTTTGGTCCTGCTCGGCGGCCTAGCCGCGACGGCGATGCCGGCGTCGGCCAACTGCGATTGGTACGTCAAGACGGCGCTCGAGCAGCAGCAGCGCAACGCCAAGCTCAAGTGCGGCTTCTCCGGCCCCGAGTGGTCGATCGACAAGGGCGCGCATGCGGCCTGGTGTGCTTCGGTGAGCCCCGACACGTCCCGGGCCAGCGCCCAGAAGCGCGAGGCCGAGCTCGCAAAGTGCTCCGCGAAGTAGACACAACTTCATTGGCCGATCGTCACCACCGCGCGTGCTGCTTACTCGGCGCGCCCCTGTGGCCCTATTGGGCGCCTTAACGCCACACCGGGCTTGATCGTCTCACGGCCGCAGCCGATGCTGCGCTTTGAAAGCCGAGGGACATGCTGAACCCTATCCTCATCGAAGTGACGCGCGGCCCCCTGATCGAGAGCTGGCACCGCGGCGCGGTTGCTC
>JAEYTQ010000430.1 GCA_023433965.1 Pseudomonadota bacterium
CGGCTTAGAAAAAAACACCAACAACAACATGTAAAAAGGCTTCCCCAGAATGCACATCATTGCATTGAGAGAAGCCTATTTTGTAAACATTTTATTTCTGTATAATCAACTTCCCCGTTTCAATTCTTTCTCCCGCACTTAATTTATAAGTAAACACACCACTGATGTTGGAAGTAAAAAACTTTCTATGCCTTCCCTGGTTCAGCATTTCATCTGCTAATACAGTTATTAATTTTCCTTCCGCATTATACACTTCCAGTTTTACAAATTCCTTTTCTGCTAAACTGAACTCAATTGTTGTTTGTGAGGATGCCGGGTTGGGGTAAACATTGGTTTTAGCAATTATTACTTCTTCCTCCACAGGGACAGCCGGCATTTGGCGCAGGGCTACATACTCAGACTGTAAAACCCAAATGGCATAACCGCGTGCAGGGGCGTAGAGATGCACACGTCCATCATTGGCAACGGTTACTGTCTGGGATGGATTCAGCACATTGACCAGTACCTGGTTTTTCCAGTCGGCATAGCCTGAAGTGGCCGATCCATTGGGAGAACCATCGTTATCCACCCAGATGCCTCTTGTGAGGTTATCGTTATTATTCATTACCAGAATCCCACCACTCTTTGTGCCATTACCCTGCCTTCTGGCAACATATACATTATAGGTATCGCCTCCAAATGTGGTTGTGCCATTTGGGTTGGGTTCTGTAACCGGGTTGCCCTGCTGGGTCAGTACAATAATTGATCCTCCCAAATACTTGCTCCGGGCTGATATCAGTTTATTAATATCGGTATGCAAAGAAATGGGTGGAGTAACTGTAAGTGCATTATTGTGATTATCAACCTGTGTTACACCATAATACTGTGGATAGAACAGGCATGGCCTTCCCTCATGGAAAAGGATATAGGCATAACCTAGTTTCCAATCCTTCGTAACCCATTTATCGTGCTCTTTACCCGTATCATGGTTTTCTAAAAAAGTCACTACTGCTGTACCCGGAAGTGAATTGCCGGCATTATCCCTCACCATCCCTGAATGGTTCAGCCAGGCCATATTAAAACTCGATCCGTTGCCATTGGTCATTTCAGTCAGGGTGTTTTTTAATGGGAAGTCAAATACGTCCACATCGGATCCCTGGGCTGCCAGGTCATTCACCCAGTTCTTTAACCGGTATTTATAACCTGTAAAATACTCGGCTACAATAAACCGCTGTGCCCCTGATTTTAAAGGCAGATTATTGACCCAACCTGATACCATTTCTTTTTGAAAGCCTCTTACAAAATCCAGCCTGTATCCATCAAAACCTATGGTATTGGTTAACCAGGTTCCCCAGGCTTTTAAGCGGTTCTGCACAGTAACATCGTAGGTGTTGAGGTCATTGCCAAACCACCGGGTATTGGGTACCAGTTGGTCTTCAAATCCTCCATCGGAACTGCCTCCGTCACCCAGGTAATCCGCAGCATCCACCGGGTGAAAATTATTATAACTCCAGGTAAAGTTGGCTTCTCCCGTCCCGGTATGATTCACAAAATCCACAGAGGTTCCTGTATAGGCTTTAAGCGCAGTAGTGGCAAGGTTGGTCCCATTTTTCCAGATAGCTGCGGGATAATAACCATTGGTTTGGGCGGCCCATTGCCATTCCCATTGACCGGAGCCATTGAGGCCTTCTTTTTTCGCGGTTAATGTGATCTCTATAGTTGCTGCTGTTGTAAGTGTGATCTTATATTCATCAATGTCCGTGTTGTTTTGCATGTGGCCACTGTATGTTCTTTGATCGAGTGCTACATTAAACTGGCCACCACCATTATTGGGCTCTGATTCCCAAAGCTGGTTAGGCTGTGATGGCGGTGCTACGGTTGTAAATTTTATTTTTACATCATAGCCTCTTTCACCCAGGGCACCCGCATAGTTTAAAAAATACCCGCCAATCTGGATATAATAGTCTCCTGCAGCGGCATTGGGTATCAGCCAGCGGATTTCATTGGTGGGAAAGGGAACTCTTTGTACTCCTCCTGATATGGCCTTGTTGAATACATAGGTTTTTACTGCAGGATTGTCCCCGCTCTCTTCAGCAGTGGTGTTATTGGTGTAAATATGATTCAGGATAATATCAGCATACAGATCCATGTAGGGAACACCGCCTGCGGTAGAATGTGCAGTGCTGATCAGGCTCAGGAGTTCAGCCTTGGATCCAAACCTTGTCTGGGTAGTGCCCTTTTGGTTGTAGGCACCCAGGTCATAATGGTCGAATAACCCATAACCCATATCAATGATGCCGAAATTTCCCTTTGAAGGCGGTGGCATCCACAGCGCACGAATGCCTGCTGCCTTCATAGCGGGGATCTTGGCCTTGATGGTGTCATACCAGAAGCCGTTTTTAGTAGATTCATTTACGGGTACGTTCCAATAAAACGCCTGCATCATTACATCGTTTTGCGCATGCGCAGACTGGCAGCATACTGTAAAGCAAATTGCAGTAAGTAAAATGTTTCTCAGATTCATATTTGTGGTTTTAGAATGCTTCACATCAGCAATCAATCTTTTGAAAAAAGTTTGATCACATATTTATACGCGGATTTAAAGAGGGGACGTTTTTTGTTGTATGTGTTTTAGAGGGATAGATTTTCCCGGAGCGTGATCCAGGCAGGGATAGTGTATAAAATACACGACATGTAAGTTCTGGTTATTTAGCTGGACAAACAACCGTAGTAATACGGTACTTTAGAGGCTAATCGAACTGAGCATTAGGGCCATGGTTTGTTTAGACTATTGAGTTCCAATTTGTGATTGTGGAGAGAGCTTAACTTAATTCGAAATGTTACCCGGCTTTCGTTTTCGAAAAATCTTTAGCAAGAAAAAGCATTTTCGATCTCTAATTTTTAAACATCATTCTCTAATCAACCCATTGTCATCCTGAGGAGCGCCTCAG
>JAEYTQ010000724.1 GCA_023433965.1 Pseudomonadota bacterium
GTCTGTCTCTGTGAAATATCACGATGATATTTTCTATGTCAAGTAAGCTGCTTTATGATACCGTGATTGTGAGGAGGACGGCTTTCGGCGCTTTCAAGGCCAGGGAAATCCCCGTCTGCCACTCAAACGGGCCTCAGCGATCTACAGCTACTTAAGGAGGATGCATGCTACCGGTGAATTGCCGCGCCAACGACATGTCGGGTCACGACGTCGGCAGCGGACCAACAATCATCCTCTTGCATTCTCTGTTGTCCGACCGCGGCAGCCTGGAGCCTGTTGTCCCTCTCCTGCAGAGCAATTTCCGGCTGGTGATGTTGGATCTGCCGGGGTTCGGCGAGACTGCCGCTCTTGCCGGCGGGATATCCGACGCGGCGGAACAGCTCGCCGGCGCGATCGATGTCCTTTGCGGCAAAGAACGCCCCCTCGTTTTCGGCAACGGGTATGGCTCGTTCATCGCGCTTGCATTGGCGCTCCGGCATCCGTCTGCGGCGCGAGGCCTCATGCTTGCCGGTTGCGGCGTGCGGTTCGACGACGGCGGCCGCAGCGCATTTCGTGCGATGGCCGAGAAAGCGAGCGCCGGAAGCCTCGACAGCATCGCCGACGTCGCAATGCGCCGCCTGTTTCCGCCGGATATGGCTTCGAGAATGCCCGACATCGTCGCCGAGCGCCGCCGCAGCTTTCTAGCGACGAATGTTGCGGTCTTTCGCAGCGCCTGCGAGGCCCTCGCCAACCTCGACATGAGCAACGAGGCGAGGGAGCTTCAAATCCCCCTACTCGCCTCCGTCGGAGAGTTCGACGAGGCGACGCCTCCGATCATGGCACAGGACATCGCGAGGATTGTCCCGAGGGGCACCTTTCGCGTGATCGAAAACTGCGCCCATGTCCCCACGCTCCAAGCGCCGGGCGAGGTCGGCAGGCTGCTGGAGGAATTCGCGAAGCAATGCTCCTCTCTCTGACGAGCTATTGCAGGTGGGAAGAGCCTTCCGGGAGACCGGAGCCCAATGGCGCGCCCGAACGGGTTCGAACGCGGCTCCCATCAAACCGAGCTCACGCCGGCTTCAGCGAGGCCAGCGCGTTCTCCAGCAGCGAGCGCACGCGCGCGGCATCGCCTGACTTCACTACGGCGGGGTCGAGATAGAGCTCGAGGCCCGGCGCGCGCTCGGTGATGACGCCGCTGCTCTCGGCCGCTCCGTCGGCCAAGGCATCGACCGAATAGGGAATGACCTCGCGGCTAATGCCCTTCATGGTGATCGCCGGCAGCGCATGGGCGCGGACGATGTCGCTGACCAGCGCGAAGGTCTCGTAGCTCAAGACGATGCCGCCGGGCTCGGCGATCGATTGCAGGCGGGCGGCGAGGTTCGCCTCGGCGCCGATGATGGTGTAGTCCATGCGGTCGGAGCTGCCGAAATTGCCGACATTGCAATAGCCGGAATTGATTCCCATGCGCGAGCGGAACGGCTGCTCGATGCCGGATGCACGCCATTTCGCATTGAGCTCGGCAAGGCGCTGCTGCATGCGCCAGGCCATCTGTAGGCACGCCTGCGCATCGGCACGGTCGCCCCTGGTCTCGGGATCGCCGAAGAAGATCAGCATGGCGTCGCCGATGAACTTGTCGATGGTGCCGCCATATTCATGGGCGATCGCCGACATCTCCGTGAAATATTCGTTGAGCAGCTGCGTCAGCTGCTCCGGCTGGAGCCGCTCCGTGGTCGCAGTAAAGTTCTGGATGTCGGAGAAGAAGATGGTGAGCTTCTTGCGCTCGGTGTGGATGGTGACGTCCTTCTGACCCGAGAAGATGCTCTTGTAGACCTGCGGCGGGATGTAACGCGAGATCTTCATCGACAGCGACGCCAGGAAGTCGTTGGCGGATTCGAGCTCCTTGTTCATGTTCTTGATGCGGCGCGCCTGACGGCGCTGCAACGACAGGAACGCCAGCCCGCTCCCCGCGGCGATCAGGAAATAGGCCAGGAGAAACTTGAACGAGAAGATGTTGGCGGCGATCGGCTGGGCGATGATCACCTCCTGAATGCCCCTGACGTCGCCGACCTTCCAGTCCTTCTTCGGGCTCTCGGGATGGCTGTTGTGGCAGCTGACGCAGGCCGGGCCCATCGTGACGGGGGCAACGAGCCGGACCTTGTCGTTGAACAGCGAGGTCTCGGTCTCCACGATCTTCTGCTCGGGATCCCTGCGGAGCGCCTCCAGCGCGTCCTTCTCGAACTTGTCGAGCTGGTGCGGGGCGCGGTTCTGGAACGGGAAATCCGAGACGAAACGGTAGGTGATGTTCTCCTGCTGCGCACCGATCACCCGGCCGAGCTCCAGCGACAGCGTTGCCGGGATCGGGATCGCACCGGGGACGGATTCGTAATTGTGCACGACCTTGGTGCTGCCGTTGGGGTTGCCGAGGACGCGGCCGACCACGTTGGAGGCGTAATAGCCGCGCACGCTCGTGATCACCGAGTTGAGATCGATCGCCTGCCGCCGCAGCGCCGTCTTGCTCAGCTCGGTCAGGTCCAGCCACACCGCGAGCGGCAGGGCGAGCAGAAGGAAGACGATCACGACCCCGGTGAGGATGCCGCTCTTGCGCTGTTCTTCGGAGATCTCTCGTTTCACCCTGTGGCTCCGTTGTGTGCGATTTGTCGCAAATCCGATCGGAATCCGCGGCAAAGGCTGCCGCGGCACAGAGCCAAGATTTGCCGGCCGGCGCAACCCCATTTTATGGTGGTCGCAGCAAGCGGCTTTTCGTTTGATCACGGATGCTTAAGATCGGCACCGACCTGCAACCGCCGCGCCGGGAGACGCCCATGACCGAGACCATCCGCATCAAGCGCTTCCAGGCGCGCCCCGTGATCGTGCCGATGAACCTGCCGCTCCAGACCGCGACCGGGGCGGTCGCCAAGGCACCGCTGGTGCTGATCGACTGCGAGACCGATCAGGGCGCGGTGGGCCATTCCTATCTGTTCTCGCTCACGCCGTCGGCCCTGAAGCCGCTGGCGGCGATGGTCACGGAGATGGCCGACCTGCTCGCCGGCGACGAACTGCTGCCGTTCGAGATCGAGCGCAAGCTGAGCCAGCGCTTCACGCTGCTGGGC
>JAEYTQ010000766.1 GCA_023433965.1 Pseudomonadota bacterium
GGTCTGGACCTTCGTGACCTATTCGCTGCTGCACGCCAATCTGACCCATCTCGGCTTCAACGTGCTGTGGCTACTGCCGTTCGGCAGCGCCTTGGCGCGGCGCTTCGGTGCGGTCAGGTTCTTCGTATTCCTGGCGGTGACGGCGGCGGCCGGCGCGCTCGCCCATCTCGTCACGCACGAGCATGCGGTGGCGCCGATGATCGGCGCTTCGGCCTCGGTGTCGGGTGCGATGGCGGCCGCGATCCGGTTCGCCTTCGTCCGCGGCAGCTTCCTGTCGTTCAACCGATCGGATGCCGATACGGCCGCAAGGGTTCCGGCGCTGCCGCTGTCCCGCGCGCTGCGCGACGGGCGGGTGCTCGGCTTCCTCAGCGTGTGGTTCGGCGTCAACATCATCTTCGGCGTCGGCGCGATCGGGGTCGATGCGGAAACCACGAGCGTTGCCTGGCAAGCTCACATCGGCGGCTTCTTCGCAGGGCTCCTGCTGTTCGCGCTGTTCGATCCCGTGCCGCGCGTGAGAAGCGATGCTGCGGATGCGTGATCACGCGACATTTCGGACCGTATTCGAAGCGGCGCTTGCGGCGCGGCCCGAATTCATCCATCATTCCGGGGAAGAATGTCCCGAAGCGACACGCCTTTAGAGGCGATGCCTCGCAAAGCGCACGGGCGTGAAACCGGCGCTGAAACTGTTAGTTGAAGACTCGAAGATCAAGTCCTGACCGCCCCAGGCGGGACGGCTCCGATTGAAGGAGGCGACAATGACGGTACGCTCCATTCTCAATACCAAGGGCCACCATATCGTGAGCGTCGAGCCCGACGCCAAGCTGGCAGCCGCGATCAGGCTGCTCGGCGAAAAGAAGATCGGCGCGGTGCTCGTTATGAACCAGACCCGGCTCGAGGGCATCCTGTCGGAGCGCGACATCGTGCGCGTGCTCGGCGAGCGCGGCGCCAGCGCGCTGGAGGCGCCGGTCTCGGAGGTGATGACCCGCAAGGTCGTGACCTGCAAGGAGACCGACACGGTCGCCGAGCTCATGGAGATGATGACGACGGGCAAGTTCCGTCATCTGCCCGTGATCGACAACGGCAAGGTGGTCGGCCTGATCTCGATCGGCGACGTCGTCAAGCGCCGCGTCCAGGAATACGAGTCCGAGCAGGAAGCCCTGCGCGACTACATCAAGACCGCCTGAGCGGACTTCACTCCCGTGCCGTGGGCGCCGCGCCTTCGGGCGGCGGGGCCAGCACGTGAATCGCTTCCTGGATCGAGTCCAGGGCACGCTCTGCGGCGCGCACCCCGTGCGCGATCAGGTCCTCGGCGCGGTGGAAGTCGAACCAGCCGAACTGGCCGACCCGCGGGGTGATCAGCAGGTCGGGCGGATCGCCCGCGAGGCGGGCGCGGGTGATGCGGTCCTGCATGATGTTGAAGGCATCCACCATCACCGAGGAGATGCCGGGTCGCCCGCCACTGCCGAAGAACTCGCGCTTCATGGTTTTCTCGGGCGAGAACAGTCGCGGGAAGCGCCGCTTGGCCGTCGTCTCCTCGGCCACGGGCGCAACCGGCGCCGGCATCGCCCCGTGCGAATAGATCGTCGTGGAATGGGTGAAGATGTCGCTGGAAAGATTTGCAGCGATCACGATTTCGGCGCCGAGCGCGCGAGCGGCCGAGACCGGGACGGGATTGACCAGCGCGCCGTCGACCAGCCAGCGATCGCCGATCAGCACCGGAGAGAAGATGCCGGGAAGTGCGTAGGAGGCGCGCATCGCGTCCACCACGCGACCGCGGGTCAGCCAGATCTCGTGGCCGGTGCGCACCTCGGTGGCCACCGTCGCGAACTTGATCGGAAGGTCCTCGATCAGGGTCTGGCCGATGGCCTCCTCGAGCCGGGTGGCGAGCTTCTCGCCGCCGATCAGGCCGGAGCCGTTGAGGAGGATGTCGAGATAGCCGAGGATATTGCGCATGCCTTGCAGGCTGCGCCCCCATTCTTCCAGCGTATCGAGCTGGCCAGCGGCGTAGGTACCGCCGACCACGGCGCCGATCGAGGTGCCGACCACGACGTCGGGCACGATGCCGTTTGCGAGCAGGGTGCGGAGAATGCCGATATGGGCGAAGCCGCGCGCCGCGCCGCCGCCGAGGGCAAGGCCGATGACCGGCCGGCGGATGCTGCCGAGGCCGACCTTCTCGGCGCCCTTGTCGCCGTTCGAGCCATTCACGCCCCGACCCTTCAAGATGTCCAGCAACGAAATTCTCCTACCCCGGGCTAGCCCGCAGCACCAGACTAGGCACCGTTGAGGCCCTCCGCCATATCATGGGCGAAGCATGGTTTATGCCGCTTTGCGAAGGGCAGGGGGCGAGAGTATGGCGAGCGATCACTGTCTGCGGGCGAATCACGCAGTCGTCAACTAGGTTCCGGCGATCGCCCGTGAGCCCGTATTTCCTGGGATTTCAGAGGCTTGAATTTGCCGCGTTTTCGGTGAAAAGCAGGGAGCATGACACGCGGGGGTGACGGCATCATCGGATGGCGGCGCAGCGGCAGGCTGCTGCCGGCGCTGATCCTTGTCGCGTGCCTTGTTACCACAGGCCAACATACTGCGAAGGCGCAGCTTTTCTCTGATCGGCCGCCTCCGGTGCCGCCGGCGTCGGTGCCCGATCCCGGCGGCGCCGTCAGCCTGGCGCCGCCCTCCGGCCTCGGCGCCGGCCCGCCGACCCTGCCATCGACGCTGATGCAGCCGACGACACCGAGCATGCCGCCGCCCGCGGTCTCGACCGTGCCGCCGGCTGCTCCGCTGAATGCGGCCGTGCCCGGACAGGGCGTGCTGTCGCTGCCCGCGAAATACGGCAAGGACTCGGCCCCCATCACCAGCGGCCTGGTCTGGCGCGTGTTCGCCGACCGGCCCGACGAGAACGGCACGTTCAAGCTGATCCGCGAGGACCGCACCGGCACGCCGAACATCGTGCTGCCGCCCGGCAATTATGTCGTCCACGTCGCCTTCGGCCTCGTCAGTGCGGTGCGCACCGTCAGCCTGAAGTCCGAGACCAACCGCGAATCTTTCGTGCTGCCGGCCGGCGGCCTGCGCATCGAGGGCCGCGTCGGCACCAGCCGCATTCCACAGAACCAGATCTCGTTCGCGATCTACAAAGGCAGCCAGTTCGAAGCCGGCGAACGCGCTTCGCTGGTGCCCAACGTCGCCGCCGGCGACGTCGTCCTGATCCCGGAGGGCACCTACTACATCGTCTCCAATTATGGCGACGCCAATTCGGTCGTGCGCTCGGACATTCGCGTCCAGGCCGGCAAGCTCACCGACGTCACCATCACCCACCGCGCCGCCGTGATCACCCTCAAGCTGGTCAGCGACAGGGGCGGCGAGGCGCTCGCCAACACCGCCTGGTCGGTGCTGACCCCCGGCGGCGACGTCATCAAGGAATCGATCGGCGCCTTCCCGCGGGTGGTGCTCTCCGAAGGCGAATACCGCGCCATCGCCAAGAACGAGGGCAAGGTCTACGAACGCGGATTCAACGTCGTCAACGGCGTCGACGGCGAAGTCGAAGTCATCGCGCGGTAACGTCCGGACAACGCTATCACCCCCAGCGGGCTCGGCACGATAATTCTCATCGCGCGCACGAGCATACATCCGCTGTCACGGCTGCTTCCGGCATCGAGGCCGACAGGGCAACGGCTTCGCCATCATCCCTGTGTTCAATCTTGAACACAGCCGTCCCCGCCGCTCGCCCTGGAGGCAAGCAAACACCGACGTCAGCGGCTTATTCCAGCAGCGGTGCGCCTGCCACGCGGCCGGTGGAGGATACCCATTTCCGATAATCAATCTTATTTTCTTTCCATCCTGCTGCGCTATATGTCGGTCCGTCTAACGGGGGAGGCCGGAGCAAGGCGCATGTCTTGCGAGACCGGCACGGAGCAGGGGACCTGGCACGTCGGCATGTTCGAAGTGATCCTCACGCGGCGCAAACGGTTTGGCTGGCGGTGGCAGGTGTGCGACCAGTCCGGCAAGATATTTGCCGCCGGCTTCGAGCGCACGCGCCCGTCCGCCAAATATCAAGGCGACCGCGCCTTGTTCTTCCTGCTGTCCCAAGCCTATTTGCTCAACCGCTCGGCGGCCTCCAGCGAGGACTGAGGCCGATTCGCAGCCGGGGTGAACGCCTCGCCGGTTGCATACGAGCCCTTGCGCTGCCGACGGGCAAAACACCCAAGGCATCGGTCAATCCGCATCGCGTAAAATATTCCGCTTTACCGAAATTCGGAAACGACGTAGATGTTGCGGCAACCCGGCCCAAGGAAGAGGGGCGTATCGCGATCGTCACGAACGCGGGCCGGGCGGCGGTGGACGCGGATCACACCGGCGCGAACGGCTTCGCAGGGCGGGCAACCGTGAGC
>JAEYTQ010000441.1 GCA_023433965.1 Pseudomonadota bacterium
CATGATCATGCCGCTCTGGCAATAACCGCATTGCGGCACGTCCTGGGCGATCCAGGCTTCCTGGACCTTGTGCAGGGGATCGCCGGATGCGAGCCCTTCGATCGTCGTGATCGTCTTTCCCTCGGCCTCGCTGACCGAAATCCCGCAGGAGCGCATCGCCACGCCGTCCATGTGGACCGTGCAGGCACCGCATTGTGCAATGCCGCAACCATATTTGGTCCCGGTCAGGCCGGCATTCTCGCGGATCGCCCAGAGCAGCGGCGTATCCGGCTCGACGTCGAGGGTGTAGGTTTTTCCGTTGATTGTTAGATTTGCCATCGCAAGTCCCCTGATTGGCCCAATCCACCGATTGAACTCAGGGGCGCAATTTGTGCGGCAAACTGGAAGTGTTCAAATCAACAGTCCGCGGGTCGTCGTGATGATTGCCCGGCTGCCCGAGAGTGATGGACCGGGGCGTTGTTTCGCCTCATATCTTTGCCATTGATTCGCGGTGCAGCCATGCAAAGACGTCAATCCGCGGCTTGAGGCGACGTCCGGCCGTTAATGCCGGTTCCCGACCGCATCGCGGCTCGGCGCGATGGCGACAGTTTGTCCGTTTTGCCGGGGTGCAAGACGCGGGCGCTTTGGTACACTGCGCCGACGCAAGAGGAGTTCCATGAACGTGCCGAGTCCCTGCAACGTGCTGATGCTCTACCCACTGTTCTCGGCGGAGTCCTTCTGGACCTTCGGCGAATCCTGCAAAGTAATGGGCGTCAAGCGCCCGGCCGCTCCCTTGGGCCTGATCACCGTGGCCGCGATGTTGCCCAAGAGCTGGACGGTCCGGCTGATCGATTGCAACACGGCGCCCTTCGGCGAGGCGGATCTCGCCTGGGCCGACGTCGTCTTCACCGGCGGGATGCTGCCGCAGCAGGCCGACACGCTGCGCCTGATCGAGCTGTGCCGCGCGGCCGGCAAGCCGGTCGTGGTCGGCGGTCCCGATCCCACCTCGAGCCCCCACCTCTACGAGCGGGCCGACTTCCGGGTGCTCGGGGAGGCCGAAAGTGTGATCGACGATTTCATCGCGGCCTGGGAAAGCGGCGCACGCTCCGGCACCTTCACCGCGCCGAAGTTCCAGGCAGACGTCACCAGGACGCCGGTGCCGCGCTTCGACCTGCTCAAGTTCGAGGACTATCTCTATCTCGGTGTGCAATATTCGCGCGGCTGTCCCTTCACCTGCGAGTTTTGCGACATCATCGAGCTCTATGGCCGCGTGCCGCGGACCAAGACGATCGAGCAGATGTTCGTCGAGCTCGAGACACTCTACGGGATGGGCTATCGCGGCCATCTCGACTTCGTCGACGACAACTTCATCGGCAACAAGAAGTCGCTACGGCAGTTCCTGCCGAAGCTCGCCGAATGGCAGCGCACGCACGGCTATCCCTTCGAATTCTCCACCGAAGCCTCGGTCAACCTCGCCGACGATCCTGAACTCCTGGAACTGATGGGCGCGGCCAATTTCTTCGGCATCTTCGTCGGCATCGAAAGTCCGGATCCGGCGACGCTGGTCGCGATGCGCAAGAAGCAGAACACGCGGCGCAACATCGCCGAGAGCATCCACAAGATCTACGCCGCCGGCATGCTGGTCACCGCGGGCTTCATCGTCGGCTTCGACAACGAGAAGGTCTCGATGGCGGAGTCCATGATCGATTTCATCGAGGAGGCGGCGATTCCCGTCGCCATGGTCGGGCTGCTGTATGCCTTGCCGAACACGCAGCTCACGCGGCGCCTCGAGCGCGAAGGCCGGCTGCATTCGGGCCACGACGTGGCGCCGACCATTGGCGCCGATCAGTGCACGGCCGGCATCAACTTCGATCCGGTCCGCCCGCTGCGCGACATCCTGATGGACTACAAGCGGGTGCTGGAGCACATCTACAGCCCGGCCGCCTATGCGGCGCGCGTCGACCGCCTGATGACGCTGCTCGACCGCTCCCGCCAGCGCTCCGAGCTCGCCGAAGGTGATATCCGCTCCAAGCTCGGGGCCATGGAGACCGTGCACAAGGTGGTCTCCGCCCTTCCCGAGGCGCGGGGGCCGCTGTGGCAGACCTTCATGAACTGCGCCAAGCGCGACACGTCCTCCGCGCGCATCGCCGTGCAGATGATCGCGGCCTATGCGCATCTCGGACCGTACTCGCGCAAGGTCATCGCTGCGATCGACCAGCGCCTGGCCGCGCTGGACAACGAGACCGAAGCTCCGGTGGCCGTCGGCGTGACGGCGGCCTGATCGCTTACTTCACCGCGAGCCGCAGGAAGCTCATCACGCTGCCGAGCGCCGCAAAGCCTGCGCCGAGCGCCAGCGCCAGGGTCGCGCCCTCGTGACCGGCGAGCGCGAAGCAGGCGGCAGCCAACGCGGCTCCCGTCGTCTGCCCCGTCAGCCGCGCCGTGGCTACGATGCCGGAGGCGCTGCCGCTGCGGTGCGGCGGCGCGCTCGACATCACCGCCTTCATGTTCGGCGCCTGGAAGAAGCCGAACCCCATGCCGCAGATCACCATCCGCCAGATGATGTCAGGGATGGCGGGATTGGCCGGCTGCGTCGCCAGCAGCGCCATGCCGAGGCCGAGCAGCACGAGCCCGATGCCGCCGAGCAGCCCGACCGCGTGGCGGTCGGACAGCCGCCCGGCGATCGGGGCCATGATGCCCACCACCAGCGGCCATGGCGTCAAGAAGAAGCCGGTCTCGACCTGGGAGCGCCCGAGCACGCCCTCGAAATAGAACGGCAGCGAGACGAAGGCGAGGCCCTGCACCGCGAAGGCGCACACCGCCGTCGCCGCCGACAACGCGAACATCGGTCGCGCGAACAGGTCGATCGGCAGCATCGGCGCCGGATGACCGGCTTGGCGGCGCATCAGGACGAATCCGAGCGCGAGCGCCGCGATCAGCTCGGCCCCCACGATGATCGGCGACAGGTTGTGCGCGGCGCTGCCGATGCCAGTGATGAACAGGCCGAGGCAGGCGGCGGCGAGGACCGCGCCGGGAAAATCGAAGCCGTGGTCGGCGCGCGGCGTCTTCGGCAGCATCGCAAAGCCGATGCCGATCGCAATCAGCCCGAACGGGATGTTGACCGCGAACAGCCACGGCCATGGCCCAAACGCGAGGATGGCGGAGGCGATCGAGGGACCGAAGGTGAAGGCGGTCGCGACCACCAGCGCGTTGTGGCCGAAGCCGCGGCCTTGCATCCGGCCGGGATAGACATAGCGCACCAGCGCGGTGTTGACGCTCATGATGCCGCTCGCGCCGAGGCCTTGCAGCGTGCGCGCGACGAGCAGGCTGTCGAGCGACCACGCCACCGCGCAGAACAGCGAGGCGACCGTGAACAGGATCAGGCCACCGAGATAGATGCGCTGGTGCCCGACGATCTCGCCGAGCGCACCCAGCGGCAGCAGCGTTGCCACCAGCGCGATCTGGTAGACGTTGACGACCCAGACCGACTGCTCCGGCGTGACCCGCAGATCGGCAGCGATGGCCGGCAGCGCGATGTTGGCGATCGCGGTGTCGAGCGAGGCCATCGCCAGCGCGGTGAAGATGGCCGCGATCGCCCAGCGCCGCTGCGGGGGGGGCAGCCCGTCGGAGACGGTGAGGTCGGGCTCGCGCGCGGCGGAGGGTAACGTGATTGTCATTGCGTTCGCGCGTCGCTCCGGCGGCGTGGACTAAGCGCCGTGTACTACGGCTTCGCGGCCGGCCACAGGCTCATGCGTGCATGCTGTGTATGCGCAAGCTGCTGGAGGCGCCGCGGATAGGCACGGGCCGCGAGCCGGTTCGCCTGCTTTCGGTGCCTGGTCCCGACGATCAGATCGAAATTCGAAAACAACCCCATGCACAGTAGAAGGGCCGTTGATCGGACAGGGATTTTTCGATCAGCGCGGGATGACGTTCACGGCGGCGATCAAGTTGACCTGTCGGGCAAAACACTGGCAGGACTTCAAGGTGGCAGTAACGGCGCCGCAAGCAGCATAGTCTCATCGCCTGCTTGTCCTCCCGTAGCCGACGTTGAGGCAGATCAACATCCCCCTCGCGGGACGCCGGACCTTTCCAACCGCGCAGCGATGGAAGGGCCGCCGACATGCAGATTCTGCTCAGCGAAATCCGGAATACCCCTTTGCTCTGGATGTTGGCCTTCGTGCCCATCGTTCTGCTGGCAGAGGCCCTGGTCCCGCATTCCCACACGTTGCTGTTCGTGCTGGCAGTGCTCGCCATCGTGCCGCTGGCGGCGCTGCTCAGCCACGCCACGGAAGCGGTCGCGGCGAAGACCGGCGATGCTGTGGGCGGACTGCTCAATGCGACGCTCGGCAACCTGACGGAGCTGATCATCGCCATCACGGCGCTGCGCGCAGGCCAGTACATGCTGGTGAAGGCCTCGATTGCGGGCGCGATCGTCACCAACGCGGTGTTCATGCTGGGCGCCTGCCTGCTGCTCGGCGGCCTGCGCTATCACGTGCAGGAGTACAACCGCGCCGGTGCGCGGCTCTCGTCCGGCCTGTTGCTGATGGCGACCGTCGCCCTGCTCGCGCCATCGGCGGTTGCCGATCTTGAGCATCTGCCGCAGGGCGGAGACATCTTGAACAAGCACAGCCTCGGTATTTCGGTCTTGCTCATCACCGCTTACGGGCTCGGCCTGTTGTTCTCGCTTCGAACGCACAAGGAATTGTTCGCAAGCGCCGGTCACGGCGACGACGACAAGGAGGCGCACTGGCCGATCGGAACAGCCGCCGGCACGCTGCTGGCCGTCACCGTGCTGGTCGCGCTGGTCAGCGAGATTTTCGTGGAGTCGGTGCAGAAGGCGGCTGAAACGTTCGGGATGAGCCCGGCCTTCGTCGGCTTCATCGTCGTTTCGCTGGTCGGCGCCGCTGCTGAATTCGCGGTGGCCTTCGCCGCAGCGCGCAAGGACCGGCTCGACATGGCCGTCAGCATCGCGCTCGGCAGCGCCGCGCAGATCGCGCTGTTCGTCGCACCCGCGTTGGTGCTGCTCAGCTATGTCATAGCGCCGAAACCGATGGACCTGCAGTTCTGGCCGGGGGCCGTCACCATGATGATGATTGCGACGGTGACATCGGCCTTCATCACGGCCAGCGGACGCTCGGCCTGGTTCGTCGGCGTGCTGATGATCTTCATCTATGCGGTGTTCGCGCTGACGCTGTACGTCGTTCCGCCGGCCGGCCAGGGATGAAGAGCGCCTTCTCGTATAGGTGGAAGTTATTCGTCCGGAGAATGGCGTCTCGGCGTCCATTGTCCCGACAACCCGATGCGTTCCGCTGGATGGAGATCTGGAGCGCAAGCTCATCCCGTGAGCGCGCGCTCCCGTCCCGTCTGGTCAAATGGCGGTCAATAGTCCCAGAAGACCGGCACCCAGCGGAAGGCGTCTCCGGCGGCCGCGACATGACCGACCGACGGAAACGGCATGTGCGTGGCGACCAGCAGCTCGCCGCTCTCTGCGAGTTCCCGTAAGAGGCGGATGCGAACGCGCGCCGCCTCCTCAGGGTCGTGTTAGAAGCCGTTGTGCCATTCGGGCTCTGTCTATTATACACATCAGACGCTGCCGACGATCGCATAA
>JAEYTQ010000823.1 GCA_023433965.1 Pseudomonadota bacterium
GCACGGCCATGCCGCCGATCAGCAGCGCGAAGGCGAGCACCTGCGCGGTGACCGCGCCGGCAAGTCCGAACACCGCGATCTTGATCAGGCCGGTGCCGAGCGAGATCATCGCGTCGGTCGCGATCACCGCCGCGCCCTCCAAGCCGGCGGCCATCAGGAGCGAGAGCAGGATCACGCCGGAGCCGGAGGTCCCGCCGACCAGGATGCCGTAGCCGACCGCGCCGGCGGCAAGGCCGGCGTCACCGATCTTCAATTCGCGGCGGCGGAGAACGCGGCGCAAGGGCACGCTCAGGATCAGCATGGTGCCGATCACGAGCGCCGCGCCGGCATTGTTGAGCCGCGTGTAGCCGTAGGCGCCGAGAGCGGTCGTCAGCGCGGCGCCAGCCAGCACGATCAGCGCGCGGCGGCGGTCGGCATGACGGAGATAGGCAAGAGCGCGGCTCGCATTGGTCAGCATCGCGGAGATCGCGATGATCGGCACCACCGGCTCGGCGCCGACCAGCGGCACCAGCACCAGGGGCATAAGGGCGCCGGTGCCGTAACCGGCGAGACCGCCGATGATCGAGGCAAACAACGCCATCGAGGCGACCAGCAGCAGCTGGAGAAGCGAGATGTCGGCGAAGCCCGAGATGATGGTCAATTGCTCTCTTCGCGGCCGAGGCGGGCCGCAGCTTGATCGGCGATGGCAGCGAGCGCCGCTTCCTCCAGTGGAAAATCCGCGGCGAGCCAAGCGTCCTCGGCGAGCGCGAGCACATGGCCGAGCGCGGGTCCCTCGGCGAGTCCGCGCGCGATGAAGTCGGCGGCCTTCAGCGGAAATTTCGGCGCGGTCCAGCGCTGCGGCAGCTCGGCGAGTTCGCGCCAGCGCGGCGAACGCGCGTCGCAGGCGGCGCGCGCCCAGCCCAGCAGCACGCGATCGTGATAGCGATCCGCGCCGAGCCGGTAGAGCAGCCGCCGCGCATTGGCCTCGTCCTTGGTGGCGAGGCGCCACCAGCGATGGCCCATCGAATCCAGCGCCTTGGTCTCGGCATTGGAAAGCCGCAGGCGCGCGGCGACACGCTTGGCGTCTTCGGTGACGGCGACCGTCAGCGCGGCGAGGCGCCGCGTGCTGCTCGGGGCGAGGCCGAGCTCGCGCTCGATCGAAATCATCGTCGCGAGCGCTCCGGTGTAGACGACGCCGCCGACCAGCGGCTGCAGCAATCCGCCCTCGGCCATGGCCAGCACGGATGCGGCAGCACCGCCGGCCAGCAGCAGCTTCAGCATTTCCATGCGCACCCGCTCGGCCGACAGATTGGCCAGGCCCGCACGGCCGCGGATGCAGGCCAGATAGCCGTCGCGGTCGGGCTCGCCGGTGCCGAAGGCGGCGTGGATGCGGAAGAAGCGCAGGATGCGCAGGAAATCCTCGGCGATGCGCTCGTCGGGATCGCCGATGAAGCGCACGCGGCGCGCCTTGGCGTCAGCGATACCGCCGACATGATCGTGGACGACGCCGCGCGCATCGACCGACAGGCCGTTCATGGTGAAATCGCGCCGCTCGGCATCTTTCACCCAGTCGCGGCCGAACGCGACCTTGGCCTTGCGGCCGAAGGTCTCGGTGTCCTGGCGCAGCGTCGTGACTTCGTAAGGATGCCCGTCGATCACCAGCGTGATGGTGCCGTGGTCGATGCCGGTCGGCCCGCTCTTGATGCCGGCCGCCTTGGCGCGCCGCACCACCTCCTCGGGCAGCGCCGTGGTCGCGATGTCGATGTCGCCGGGCTGAAGGCCGAGCAGCGCGTTGCGCACGGCGCCGCCGACCACCCGCGCCTCCTCGCCGTCGCTGCCGAGCAGCTCCAGGACGCGCGCTGCTCCGCCTGCGGTCAACCAGGGCGCATGGGCGAGTAACGGCTCGGAGCTCATCGATCGCCCCTATTTTTCCACGCCCGGCACGAGCTTGCCGTTCTCGATATGGGCGGGGACGTAGGTCGAGTCCGGCGGCGCGCCGGAGTACTGGGCGAGGCCGATCAGGCCGGCGATGACGAGCGCGAGCGCGACCAGGGTGAGGCGCGCGACGATCGTGACCGGCCAGGACGAGCGCGCGAACACGCCGGAGCGGGTCGCGGCCAGGAACAGCGCATAGACCGCAAACGGGATGAGGAAGATTCCGATCTCGGTCAGAACCGCCCGGATCATGACGAATAGATCCGCTCGTACAGCACACGCAGCATTCCGGCCGTCGCACCCCAGATGTAGCGTTCCGCGAACGGCATCGCGTAGTAGGACCGCGCCATGCCGCGGAATTCCTTGCTGTGCACCTGGTGGTTCACGGGGTCCATCAAGAAGGATAGCGGCACCTCGAACGCATCATCGACCTCGGAATGGTTGATGGTGAGCGAATAGCCGGGCCTGACCCTGGCGACCGTCGGCAGTATGCGGAAGCCGAAGCCGGTGCCGTAGAGATCGAGATAGCCGAGCGGATCGACGAAGTCGCGGGACAGCCCGACCTCCTCCTCCGCCTCGCGCAGCGCCGCATCGAGCGGTGAGGCATCGATGGCGTCGATCTTGCCACCGGGAAAGGCGATCTGGCCGGCATGGTCGTTGAGGTGCGCCGCGCGCTGCGTCAGCAGGATGGTGGGCTCGGGATGGTCGACGACCGCGATCAGCACCGCGGCCGGGCGCACCGGCTGCTCGCGCGCGATGATCTCGAGCATCTTGTCGGTGCCGGGATCTCCGGAGGCCGGGATGATGTTCGGATCGAACAGAGCGGGGGGCACGTCGAAGCCGAGCCTCGCCTTGGAGCGGGCGAAGAAATCCGCAGCGCCAAGCGCGACGGGCTCGTTGGTCAGGATAGGCTTGTTCAAATTCAAAGCGCGGCCCTCACCTGCTCCGCATCGGCCATGGCGAAGAATTCGCCGGATGATTCCACACCGAACATCGGCTGGCCATCGACCATCCGCTCCTCGCCCATGTCAACCAGATCGTAATAGAGCGCCCGCGTGACCTTGGCCCAGAGGTCGGCGCGGACGTGCAGGTAGGGCGTCAGCCCGCCGTCCCTCGCCTGCTCGAAGCGCAGCTTGTGCGCGGCATCGCAGGTGACCCAGTCGTCGACATTGGTGCGGAAGCGCAGCACGCGATTGCTGCCCTCGCCGTCCTGCTGCATCTCGACCGCCATGAACGGGGCATCGTCGACGCGGATGCCGACCTTCTCCACCGGCGTGACCAGGAAATGCTTGTCGCCCTCGCGCTTGAGGATGGTCGAGAACAGCCGGACCAGAGCGGGACGGCCGATTGGCGTCCCCAAATAGAACCAAGTACCATCGGAGGCGATTCGGATGTCGAGATCGCCGCAAAACGGCGGATTCCACAGATGCACCGGAGGCAGGCCCTTCTTGGCGCCTTCGGCATTGGCAGCGCTTTTGGCGGCCGCGGTCAGCCCCTCGAGCCCGCGATCGGTGCTCTGCCCTTGGTTCGCCATGGTTTGCCCTGACTTTGTGATTGGCACGATTGGTGCAGGTCTACGTTGTACTCAGGCGTGCGGTTCCATCCGGAATAGTCCGGTGTGGAGGTCGCTGTTTCGTGATGCCGTACATAACCCGAAGCCGGTAAGGTGGGGATAGGTTAATTCAACGAATACATGGCCTTCCTGCAAGTCTAGCATGGGACCCATGATCCGGCGTGATGACCTGACGTGCCGATCTGACGATGCAAGCGAGCCGTGTGGCCGGCTGAAGGAGCGAGCGAATGGCGGAGAGTGTCGAGAAACTGGAGGACGGGATCGTCCGTTCGGCCGAGCAGGTGTCGAGCCAGGTTCGCGCGGCAAAGGACGCGATCGCCTCCGTCATCTTCGGCCAGGACCGCGTCATCGAGAACACCCTCGTCACCATCCTCTCCGGCGGCCATGCGCTTTTGATCGGCGTGCCCGGCCTCGCCAAGACCAAGCTGGTCGAGACGCTCGGCGTCACGCTCGGTCTCGATGCCAAGCGCATCCAGTTCACGCCCGATCTGATGCCCTCGGACATCCTCGGCGCCGAGGTGCTGGACGAGAGCACTACGGGCAAGCGCGCCTTCCGCTTCATCTCGGGTCCGGTGTTCGCGCAGCTGTTGATGGCCGACGAGATCAACCGCGCCTCACCGCGCACGCAATCGGCGCTCTTGCAGGCGATGCAGGAGAAGCTCATCACCGTGGCCGGCGCGCGCCACGATCTGCCGAAGCCGTTCCACGTGCTGGCGACGCAGAACCCGCTGGAGCAGGAAGGCACCTATCCGCTGCCGGAAGCCCAACTCGACCGCTTCCTGATGGAAATCGACGTCGACTATCCCGACCGCGACGCCGAGCGCCGCATCCTGTTCGAGACCACCGGCGCCGAGGAAACGCTGGCCCGGGGCGCGATGACCCCGGACGCGCTGATCACCGCGCAGCGGCTGATCCGCCGCCTGCCGGTCGGCGATTCCGTCGTGGAGGCGATCCTGTCGCTGGTGCGCTCGGCCCGCCCGGGACCGGACGCCGGCGAAGCCGGCAAGTTCATCGCCTGGGGTCCCGGGCCGCGCGCCAGCCAGTCCTTGATGTTGGCGGTGCGCGCGCGCGCGCTGATCGACGGACGCCTCGCGCCCTCGATCGACGACGTGCTCGACCTCGCCGAACCCGTGCTGAAGCACCGCATGGCGCTGACGTTCCAGGCGCGCGCCGAAGGCCGCACCATTCCGGACGTGATCCGGCAATTGAAGACACGGATCGGTTGATGGCAGCGGAGAACGGGCACGCGGCGAAGGAGACACTGGCGATCCGACGTGCCGATGGCGAAAGCCGCACGCTCGCCGCTTCCCTGCCGCGCCTGGTGTTAGAAGCCCGCCGCATCGCCGCCAACGTCATCCACGGTTTGCATGGACGGCGTCGCGCCGGCTCGGGCGAGAACTTCTGGCAGTATCGCCGCTTCGTCTCGGGCGAACCGTCGCAGAATGTCGACTGGCGCCGCTCGGCGCGCGACGACCATCTCTATGTCCGTGAGCTCGAATGGGAAGCCTCGCACACGGTCTGGATCTGGCCGGACCGCTCGCCCTCGATGGCGTTCGCCTCGAAGACCGCGCGCGAGTCCAAGCTCGAGCGGACGCTGATCGTCGCCTTTGCGCTCGCCGAGCTGCTCGTCGCCGGCGGCGAGCGCGTCGGCATCCCCGGCTTGATGGCGCCGACCGCGAGCCGCAGCGTGATCGACCGGATGGCGCAGGCGATGCTGCATGACGAAGCCGACCGGCTGAGCCTGCCGCCTTCCTTCGTGCCGGCGGCGCTGGCCGAGATCATCGTGCTGTCGGATTTCTGGTCGCCGATCTCCGAGATCAGGACGACCCTCGCAGGGCTCTCCGGCGCCGGCGCGCATGGTGCGCTGGTGCAGGTGGTCGACCCTGCCGAAGAGTCGTTTCCCTATTCCGGCCGCGTCGAGTTCGTCGAGCCGGAAGGCTTCGGCGTGATCACCGCCGGCCGTGCCGAGAGCTGGGCGCAGGATTATACCGCGCGCCTCGCGCTGCATCGCGGCCAGATCCGCGCCGAGACGGGCAAGCTCGACTGGCTGTTCACGACCCACGCAACCGACCGCTCCGCCGCGGAGCTCTTGCTGTTCCTCCACGCCGGCATGCAGGTGAGCAAGTCGGGCGCCCGCACCACGACGATCAAGGCGGGGCCGGCCGCATGATGGGATTGCCGCTCGCCTTCACCCAACCGCTGCTCCTGATCGGCCTCGTCAGCCTACCGGTGCTATGGTGGCTCTTGCGCGTGACGCCGCCGCGGCCGCGCCGCATCGAGTTCCCGCCGACGCGGCTGCTGTTCGACATTACGCCGCGCGAAGAGACGCCCTCACGGACGCCATGGTGGCTGACCGCGCTCCGCCTGCTCGCCGCCGCGCTGGTGATCTTCGCCGCCGCCGGGCCGGTCTGGAATCCGCAAACGGGCCTCGCCGGCAGCAAGGCGCCGCTGATGATCATGTTCGACGACGGCTGGAGCGCGGCCTCGCACTGGGACGTCAGGATCAGGACCGCCGACGAGCTGATCGCCAATGCCGACAATGACGGCCGCGCCATCGCGCTGGTGCCGTTGTCCGAGCCGAACCGCGACATCACCCTGATGCCGGCGGGCGCGGCGCGCGTCGCGCTGCGGCAGCTCGCGCCAAAACCCTATTCGATCGACCGCGTCGAAACCCTGGCTGCGGTGGACCGTTTCCTCAAGGTCACGGGCGACTGCGAGATCGCCTGGCTGTCCGACGGCATCGACACCGGCCGCGGCGAGGATTTCGTGGCCGGCCTCGGCAAGACCATCGGCGATCGCAGCCTGACCGTGTTCGATGGCGGCACCTCCTCGCCGCTGGCCCTGGTTGCAGCCGAGAACGCCGCGGCGAAGATGACGGTGAAGGTGCTGCGCGCCGACAGCGGCATGGCCGCCGGTACCGTGCGGGCGCTGGACCAGAAGGCCTCGCCGATCGGCGAAGCCCGCTATGCGTTCGGGCCCCAGGACAAGGAGACAGAAGCCTCGTTCGACCTGCCGGTCGAGCTGCGCAACGACATCACCCGGCTCGAGATCTCGGGCGAGCGCTCCGCCGGCGCAGTGCAGCTGCTGGACAAGCGCTGGCGCCGCCGTGCCATCGGCGTCGTCTCGGGCTCGACCAGCGAGACTGCGCAGCCGCTGCTGGCGCCGACCTTCTATCTCACCCGCGCGCTGGCGCCGTTCGCCGACGTCAGGCTCGCCGACAAAGGCGCGCCCCAGCAGGGCATCACGCAGTTCCTGGACCAGAAGCTACCGATGATCATTCTCGCCGATGTCGGCACCATCTCGCCTGAGGTGCGCGAGCGCCTCAATGCCTGGATCGACCAGGGCGGCGTGCTGGTGCGGTTCGCAGGTCCAAGACTGGCGCAGGCCGAGGACGACCTCGTGCCGGTCAAGCTGCGCAAGGGCGGCCGCACGCTCGGCGGCAGCCTGACCTGGGAGAAGCCGCAGCATCTCGCCTCCTTCGCCGGCGACGGCCCGTTCGCCGGCGTCGCCGTCCCCAAGGACGTCACCGTGAGCCGGCAGGTGCTGGCCGAGCCCGACGCGGTGCTCGCCACCAAGAGCTGGGCCTCGCTGGAAGACGGCACGCCCCTCGTGACCGGCGAGCATCGCGGCAAGGGCCTCGTCAGCCTGTTCCACGTCAGTGCCGACATGCGCTGGTCGGATCTGCCGATGTCGGGCACCTTCGTCGAAATGCTGCGGCGAGTGGTCGACATGTCGGGCTACACGTCGAAGCCCGGTGCCGGCGTCGCCAGCGAAGCGACCACGGAAACGGTGGCGCCGTTGCACATCCTGGACGGTTTTGGCGCCTTCGGCCCGCCGCCGGCCACCGCGAAGCCGCTTCCCGCCGATTACCGCGACCGCGCCACGTCGGACCATCCGCCCGGCTTCTATGGTCCGGCAGAAGGACCGCTCGCCGTGAACACGCTCGCCAGCGCCGACCGCATCGCGGCCCTGAACACCGCGAGCCTGCGCGCCCGTCACGCCACCTACACCAATGCCGAGCCGCGCGACTTGCGCGGCTGGCTGCTGTCGACGGCGCTTGCGCTGTTCCTGGTCGATGCCATCATCGTCGCGGTGCTCGGCGGCGGGATTGCCGCGCTTCTGCGCCGCCGCGCCGCTCCCGCCATGATCCTGCTCGCCCTGCTCGCCGGCTTCGCCTCGCTCTCGCCCGCGCCGTCCCGCGCCGATAGCGCATCCGACGAGTTCGCGATGCGGGCGGTGTCGCAGACACGGCTCGCCTATGTCGTCACCGGCAATGCCGACGTCGATTCCATCGTCAAGGCGGGCCTGAACGGCCTGACGCTGTTCCTGGCCCAGCGCACTGCGCTCGAGGCCGGCGATCCCGTCGGTATCGATCCTGCGCGCGACGAGCTCGCCTTCTTCCCGCTGATCTACTGGCCGATCGTGCCGGGCGCGCCGAAGCCGCCGCAGGACGCCATCAACAAGATCGACGCCTATATGAAGCAGGGCGGCACCGTGCTGTTCGACACCCGCGACGCGATCGAGGCGCCGCCCGGCGCGAACGGCGCATCGCAGACGCCGGGCATGCAGACGCTGCGCGACATCCTCTCATCGCTCGACGTGCCCGAACTCGAGCCGGTGCCGCGCGAGCACGTGCTGACCAAGACATTCTATCTGCTGCGCGACTTCCCCGGCCGCTTCACCGCCGGCCAGACCTGGGTCGAGACCTTGCCGCGCGAAGAAGAGGACGAGGACAGCGCGCAACGGCCGGCGCGCGGCGGCGACGGCGTCTCGCCGATCATCATCACCTCGAACGATCTCGCCGGCGCCTGGGCGATGCGGCCCGACGGCCAGGCCATGCTGCCGGTGACCGGCGGCGACCCTCGCCAGCGCGAATTCGCCTACCGCGCCGGCGCCAACATCGTGATGTACACGCTGACCGGCAACTACAAGGCCGACCAGGTGCACGCACCGGCGCTGATCGAACGGCTGGGGCAATAGATGCGGGTGATGCGATTGAATGCCCCCCAAATTGAAGCCGTCATGGCCGGGCTTGTCCCGGCCATCCACGCCTCGCTGCAAGGCATGAAGAACGTGGATGCCCGGGACAAGCCCGGGCATGACGATGCGGATAGGTTCTTCTAATGAATTACGGCATCGCATTCACGCCGCTCGTTCCCGCCATCGTGCTGTGGCTCGCGCTCGCCGCGATCGTCGTCATTGCGCTCGTGCTGCTGGTGGCGCGTGCGCGCGGCGCTGCGGTGCGCGTGGCTGCGCTGGCGCTGTTCCTGCTCGCGCTCGCCAACCCCTCCTTCACCCGCGAGGAGCGCGAGCCCCTCACCTCGGTCGCCGCCGTCGTGGTCGACAAGAGCCCGAGCCAGAATTTCGGCAACCGCAACCGCGAGGCCGCAGCTGCCCAGGAAGCGCTGGTCGACAGCCTGAAGAAGATCAAGGGCCTCGAGGTGCGCGTGGTCGAGGCCGGACAGGCCGACGGCGAGACCGACGGCACCAAGCTGTTCGGGGCGCTGGCCTCGGCCTTGTCGGACGTTCCGGTCGACCGCGTCGCCGGCGCGTTCCTGATCACCGACGGCCGTGTCCACGACATTCCCGCCAACGCCGCCGCGCTCGGCTTCCAGGCGCCGGTGCATGCGCTGATCACCGGCCAGAAGGACGAGCGCGACCGCCGCATCGCGATCACGGCCGCGCCGCGCTTCGGCATCGTCGGGCAGACCCAGACCATCTCCTATCGCCTCGACGACCAGGGCGTCTCCGGTGAGCGCGCCAGGATCACGGTGCGCCGCGACGGCGAGGTCATCAACGAGCGCACGCTCTCGAGCGGCCAGGCCGCCAGCGTCGACGTCGACATCAAGCATGCCGGGGCGAACATCGTCGAAATCGAGGCCTCGCCGCTCGAACGCGAATTGACGCCGGTGAACAACCGCGCCGTCGTCGCCATCGACGGCGTGCGCGACAAGCTGCGCGTGCTCCTGGTTTCGGGCGAGCCGCATTCGGGCGAGCGCACCTGGCGCAATCTCTTGAAGTCAGACGCCAGCGTCGATCTCGTCCACTTCACCATTCTGCGCCCGCCGGAGAAGCAGGACGGCACGCCGATCAACGAATTGTCGCTGATCGCGTTTCCGACCCGCGAACTGTTTCAGCAGAAGATCAACGAATTCCAGCTGATCATCTTTGATCGTTATGCCCGCCAGGGCGTACTGCCGATCGCCTATTTCGATAACATCGCGCGCTATGTCCGCGGCGGCGGCGCGGTGCTGGTCTCGGCGGGCCCCGATTACGCCTCCACCACCAGCATCTGGCGCACGCCGCTGGATTCTGTGTTGCCGGCGGAGCCGGTCGGCGTGACGGAAAAGCCGTTCTATGCGCATCTGTCCGACGTCGGCAAACGCCATCCGGTCACGCGCGGCCTCGAGGGCTCCGCCAGCGAGCCGCCGCGCTGGAGCCGCTTCTTCCGCACCG
>JAEYTQ010000043.1 GCA_023433965.1 Pseudomonadota bacterium
CAGGATCCCGTCGAGGGCCTGCAAGACGCACGCGAGGCGGTCAAAGGTATCGACGTGCTGATCGGCCCCGAAGGCGGCTTCGCCGAGGAAGAACGAGCCCTATTGCTGCGGCATCCCAATATCCTGAAGCTGGCGCTGGGCCCGAGGATCATGCGGGCCGACACCGCCGCAGTGGCCGCCCTGGCGCTGGTACAGGCGGTGCTGGGCGATTGGCGCGGTGGCAGGGGCAAAAGCGCGATCAGATCTGGATGAATCGTGATCGCGCTTCGGGTTGTACGCATGATCCTTCCGGAAAACCGCTTCGCACATTTCCGGATGAGCTCGTTTCCCGCGCCGCGCGGTGCAATGTCTCGGACGGCAGTTCCCCGAAGACCGCCCTGTAACTTGCTGCGAACTCGCTCAGATGCCAGAAGCCGTGTGCGATCGCGCAAGCCTTCACACTGCGCTGCGCCGGTCCGCTGCGTAGCTGCTTGCGCACCGACCAGAGGCGCAGGATTCGGCTGTAGCGGTGCGGGCTGATGCCGCAAATGGCCTGTGTCGCGCTCTGTAGCGTGCGAACGGACACGCCCAACTGCTTGGCCAGTTCCGTCGTCTTGTGCCAGACGCTCAAATCTTGCCGGATCAGCCTTTCCATGTCCGCGACGATCCGCCGATAGCGGTCCGTGGCAGACGACACAGGGCCGCCACTCTCTCCGGTACGTAGTGCAGCTTCCATCGTGCTGAGCAGGGACTGCTCGACGGCGGTCAGCGACGTCGGCTGGTTCAGGAAATCCGGGTCATGGGCCGCGATTTCCAGCGTGACGAAGACCAGATGGCGCAGCGAGGCAAGAACGTCGGACGGCGGGTTCACCAGACGATAGCCGTCACTCATTTGCACCCACGGCTCGCGCTGCGGCGGAACGAAATAGACGACAGCCATCAGCCGGCCCTCGGGCTCAGACACCACGCAATCAGAGGCGCCCTTCAGTATGACGATGGAGCGGCCCATCGATTGCCCGTTGATGCGGGCCGAGGTCACGTGATCCATCGGCACCACGACGGCGGCGGCATCGGTCAATTGATAGCCGCGAACGATCCTCGGGAAGGTCTTCACCAGAGAGAGGGTCAGGGTCGGCAGGTTCAGCCGAGCCCGCATGATTGCCGTCACCCCGACCGACAACGGCATGCTGGAAGCGCCGGCATATCTCTCGGTCTCGCCGAAATGGTCGATGTCATATGCCCTGAGCTCGAGGGCGGACGACGGCTTGAGCTTCTGGAAGGACATCAAGCAGTCGGTCGACAGCTCGCGCGCTCCGTCGCGGGCAGTATCGAGATGGCCTTGATACATATCGTGTCGCTTACCTTGCCTTCTTTGCGGACGTCGCGCTCCTGGAGGTGCGAAGATCATCCGGCCCGCTGATGCCGGCACGCCTGAGATCGCGAAGCAGCTTCGTGAGCAACAGCATGTTCGTCTTCTGCAGTTCGTGGTTGTTTCCAAACCTGAATGCGTTCTGCTCGGTCACGATGAGTCCGGCCTTCGTCTCGGCGAGAATCTTCCGCCTTTTCAGTCCCGTCACGCGGCGGCGGACCGTCTCCAGTGGCAGGCTGAGGAAGCGGGAGAGTGCAGCACGAGAGACCCCCTGCTTGATCACATCCGGCTCGACGGCATGAATGCTGGAGAACTTCTCGTCCAACGCCGGATCGTTCATCACGTGGATGACATTGGCGTTCAGAACCGCATGAATGATCAGAAGGTCCAGCGGATCGAATTCGTCGTAGTGCCGGAATAACTCGCTCATCGAGAACAGCATATAAGCCAGCGTGTGCCGCGAGACGGTCCGGATAATATCTGAAGCATTGCGCATGAATCGAAACCAACATTCATGTTGTAGACGATGGCCACGGCGATCGGATCATCGGCCATACCCAAAATGAGTATGGGGCGACTTGCCAGCCGTCCTCAATTTCTCATTGTGACGCTCGGCCTTCGGCAGCCATGAGCCCTCGTTCGCCGACGGCTTGCGCGCAATGAGCGCTTCCAAGATGCGGGCGACCTCAACGCGACGATCGCGATGGAAGACACGATTGTGAATGACGATGCTGTGCCGAGCGCGAGGCATTGCGAGGAGCTGCGGCTCATCAGGGCATTTCTCCGCCTCACGGATTCCGGAAGAAGGCAGAGGGTGCTCGAACTGGCAGAGCAACTGGCGCAGGAAGCGAGGTCCACCGCGACGGGCCCGTGCTCGCCGCGACCGTCACACCATTGGTCGTCCCGGCCAGCGGCATCCCTCCCCCGACCGAATGAACCGTCGACGGCCGGCTAACTCCTGACAGAGGTATTAAGATACTATAATCTGAAGTCCGAGAACGACCTGTTTCCGAAGCTGTCGGCAAGGCGGTCTCGCTCGAGGCTCGTTAAGCGATTGATCCTTTGGAGGTCGAAACCGGTTTCGGGCCATGCTAAGGGCTGCGCCAATTCGCTCCCTGCCCTGCCCCGGTTCCGCCGGGACGATGGACCCCTGTGATGACCGCGACTGCCACCTCAAACGCTGCCGGCTCCGCCGCCTGGGCGGATACGCTGCTCTTGTCGTTCGCGCAGGCCGGCTATGTCAGGGCCGAGCCCGCCATCCTGCAACCGGCCGAGCCGTTCCTGGACCTCTCCGGCGAGGACATCCGCAAAAGCCTCTATCTGACGACGGACCTCTCCGGCGAGGAGCTCTGCCTGCGTCCGGACCTGACGATTCCGGTGGCGCGCGATTATCTGGCTTCCAGCCGCGCCGGCCAGCCGGCCGGGTTCAGCTATCTCGGCCCGGTGTTTCGTTACCGCAGCGGCCGCGCCAGCGAATTCCTGCAAGCCGGGATCGAATCATTCGGCCGCCAGGACCGCGCCGCGGCCGACGCCGAGATGCTGGCGCTGGCGCTGGAGGCGACCGCCGCCTTCGGCGTCCGCGATATCGAGATCCGCACCGGCGACGTGGCGCTGTTCAACTCCCTGCTCGATGCCCTCGACCTCTACCCGGTGTGGCGCCGCCGCCTGGTCAAGGATTTCAACCGCAAGATCAGCCTGGAGCAGGATCTGGAGCGGCTGGCGGCTGCGACGACCGCGACCCGCAGCGAATATGAGGGCGTGCTCGCCGCGCTGGCCGGCTCGGACCGCAAAGCGGCGCTGGCCTTCGTCACCGACCTGATGTCGATCGCTGGCACCATCAATGTCGGCGGCCGCACCACCGCCGAGATCGCCGATCGCTTCCTGGAACAATCGACGCTGAAGGGCGGCGCGCTGCCTCGCGAGGCCATTATCGTGCTCAGGCGCTTCCTATCGATATCGGGCAATCCCGACGATGCCATCGCCGAGCTGCGCACGCTCACCACCGACGCCGGGCTCGACCTGGCCGCGGCCATCGACCAGTTCGAGAGCCGGGTCGGCTTCATGGCCGCGCGCGGCATCGACGTGAAGCAGACGCGCTTCTCGACCGCCTTCGGGCGCGGGCTCGATTATTACACCGGCTTCGAATTCGAGCTGCATCACAGGGACAACGGCACCGAGCCGCTGGTCGCCGGCGGACGCTATGATCGGCTGATGACCCAGCTCGGATCGGTCGAGCCCATTCCTGCGGTCGGCTTCTCGGTCTGGGTGGACGCGCTGAACCGGATCGGCCGCAAGGTGGGAGCTTAAGTCATGAGCGCGCCGTTCGTTCTGGCCGTTCCTTCCAAGGGCCGCCTGCAGGAGAATACCGAGGCCTTCTTCGCTCGTGCCGGCCTCAAGCTGTCGAAGGCCGGCGGCGCCCGCGACTATCGCGGAATCATCGCGGGCCTCGACAATGTCGAGGTTGCCTATCTCTCGGCGAGCGAGATCGCCGCGCAGCTGTCGCGCGGCTTCGCGCATCTCGGCGTCACCGGCGAAGATCTGGTGCGCGAGAACATCGCCGACGCCGACAAGCGCGTGTCGCTGATCGACGGGCTCGGCTTCGGCTATGCCGACGTCGTGGTCGCGGTGCCGCAGGCCTGGATCGACGTCCGCACCATGGCCGATCTCGACGACGTCACCACCGGCTTCCGTGAGCAGCATCACATGCGGATGCGGGTCGCGACCAAGTTCGTCAACCTCACCCGCGGATTCTTCCAGGCGCACGGCATCACCGATTACCGCATCGTCGAAAGCGCGGGCGCGACCGAGGGCGCGCCGGCCGCCGGCAGCGCCGAGCTGATCGTCGATATCACCACGACGGGCGCAACGCTCGCCGCCAACGGCCTGCGGGTGCTCGAGGACGGCGTGATCCTGCGCAGCCAGGCCAACCTCGTGGCCTCCAAGGAGGCCGACTGGTCGCCGCAGGCGCGCGAGACGGCGCGCGTCATTCTCGATCACATCGCCGCCCGCGCGCGCGCCAACAAATACCGCGAGGTGCGAACCCGCTTCCGGCAATGCGACGCCGTCCTGCTCGGCGAAGCGCACAGCCGGTTCGGCGTCGAAGCTCCGTTCGGCGGGCCGACCTCGTCAGGCATGCTGACGCTGCACTGCCCGCCGGGCCAGCTTTATGCGCTGGCGAGCTTCCTGCGCGAGCATGGCGCCGAGACCGTCTCGGTGGTCTCGCTCGATTACGTGTTCGACCGGGAAAACCCGCTGTTCGCCAAGCTCGAGGCGTTCCTGCGGCGGTGAGTCCCAAAGTTCTATTGAGCAGCTCCGTTCAGCTTTGCGACAGCAAACGGCAGCTACCATATGCTGTTGAGATGACTTCGAACGCCACTGGAACCTCGATCGATGACGCTGGGCTCTGACGTATCCGGCATGACGACCACCGCGGCCAACGCCGCCGCGAAGGGACTGTCGATCGTCGTGCCTGTCTACAACGAGGCAGCCGGCCTTGCTGCTCTGCACCAGCGCATCTGCGATCTCGCCAAGACCATGCGGGAGCGCTACCGGCTGGCTTGCGAGGTCGTCTATGTCGACGACGGCAGCAAGGATGCGACGCTGTCGATCGCGCGCTCGTTGCCGGCCGACGCGATCGACGTCCAGGTGGTGTCGCTGTCGCGCAATTTCGGCAAGGAGGCGGCGCTGATGGCCGGCCTCGACCACGCCCGGCTCGGCGCCGTCATGTTCATGGACGGCGACGGCCAACATCCGCCGGCCCTGATCGAACAGCTGGTGCGGCACTGGATCGACGACGGCTACGACGTCGTCTATACCGCCAAGGCGCATCGCGACAACGAGTCGTTCCTGCGCCGGGTCGCGGTGCACGGCTTCTACGCGCTGATCAATTGGGGCGCACGCCAGAAGATTCCCGAGGACGCCGGCGACTTCCGCCTGCTCTCGCCGCGCGCGGTCGCCGCGCTGCGGCAGCTGCCGGAACGCAACCGCTTCTTCAAGGGCCTCGCCAGCTGGATCGGCTTCCGCCAGATCCGTGTCGACTACGAACCCGCGGCGCGCTCCCATGGTGTCACCACCTTCAACGCCGCGAGCCTGCTCGGCCTGTCGATCGAAGGCCTGACCTCGTTCTCGGTGGCACCCTTGCGCTTCGCCAGCCTGTTCGGCGTCATTCTCGCAGGAGGCGCCTTCCTGTTCGGCCTGTCGATTCTGTGGGAGGTGCTCACGACCGGCAAGCAGGTGCCCGGCTATCCCTCGCTCGTGATCGGGTTGATGACGATCGGCGGCGTGCAGCTCATCATGATCGGCATCGTCGGCGAATATATCGGCAAGATCCTCTCCGAGCTGAAGGCGCGGCCGATCTACTTCGTCGCCGAGCACAGCGAGAGGCATTTCGAGGCCGGGAAGGCCAACGACGACGCCAAGAGGACGGCGGCGGAATGAGCGCGGCCGCGCCGGCGCGACAGATCTGGCTCTGCGCCGACGATTACGGCATCAGCCCCGGCGTCAACCGTGCCGTCCGCGACCTGATCGAACGCGGCCGCCTCAACGCCACATCGGTGATGATGGTGGGACCTGCGATCGCGCGCAGCGAGATCGAGGCGCTTCAGGCGTCGGCGAAGCAAAGCCCGCGCTGCGCGATCGGCCTGCATGTGACCCTGTCGGCGCCGTTCCGGCCGCTCACCATGCACTACCGTCCTCTGGATGGCGACATGTTCATGCCGTTTCCAAAACTGCTGCGCGCCGGACTGATGCGCCGGCTCGACCGTGAGTTCATTCGCAACGAGGTGAAGGCCCAGCTCGCCGCCTTCATGGACGCGTTCGGGCGCGCGCCCGACTTCGCCGATGGCCATCAGCATGTGCAGCTCTATCCCCAGGTGCGCGACGGTTTCGTCGATGCGGTGGCCGAGGCTGCGCCAAACGCCTGGGTGCGCCAGGGCGGGCGCGATCTGCCGTTTCGGCAGCGGCTGGCCTCGCCCAAGGCCCTGGTGCTCGACGGTCTCAGCGCGCAATTCCGTCGCCGCGCCGGCGGCGCCGGTCTCAGCGTCAATCCCGGATTCGCCGGCGCCTATGATTTTACGCGCGCCGCCGATTTCGGCGTGCTGATGCGGCAGTTCCTGGAAGGTCTCCCCGACGGCGGCCTCGTGATGTGCCATCCCGGCTTCGTCGACGACATCCTCGCCGGCCTCGATCCGATGACCGAGGTGCGTGAACGCGAACATGCCTATCTCGCCGGCGACGCCTTCGCGCACCTGCTGGCGGACAGCAACGTGACGCTGGGGATGAAGCCGGACATAAGCAGGCCAGGAGGCAGCTTGTCGCATACTGAAATTTAATCCGGCCGGCACTGTTGGGGCCACAATGGAACCCTACATCTCCTCTCGCGCTTGGTTTGGCGCGAAGGAGACAGATCATGACGCCGCAGGAACGCCAGCTCGTCGACGACCTTTTCGACCGGCTTTCAAAGCTGGAAAATGCACCGCGCGATCCCGATGCGGTCGCCGCGATCTCCGACGGCCTGCGCAAGGCACCCGGCGCGGTCTATGCGCTGGTGCAGACCACGCTGTTGCAGGACGAAGCCCTGAAGCGAGCGCACAATCGCATCCAAGAGCTCGAATCCGCTGGGGCGCCCGAGCCCGCCCAGCCCGGCGGCTTCCTCGACAGCATGCGCGACACCCTTTTCGGCGGAAGCCCCTCTCGCGGTTCGGTTCCGAACGTGCCGCCGCGCGAGCAGCGGCCGGCCTGGAACACCGGCCAGGCGATGCCGCCGGGCTTGCCCGGCTACGGCGCGCCGCCTTTCGGCCAAGGGATGGGACAAGGGCCTGGACAAGCGCCGGGACAAGGTTATGGCGCCCCGCCCGCAGGCGGTGGCGGCGGCTCGTTCCTCGGCACCGCGGCGGCTGCCGCAGCCGGCGTCGTCGGCGGCTCGCTGCTGCTCTCCAGCATCCGCGGCATGATGGGTGGATCGCACCAGCAGGCTTTTGGCGACAGCAATGCGCTAGGCGGCGGCAGCAGCCCGTGGGGCGGCGGAAGCGACCAGTCCGGCGGCTCGCTGGCGCGCGATGCCGGCCTCAACGACATCGGCTCGAACCGCGACTCCCGCCAGGGCTTGTTCGACCAGGCGTCGAACGACGATCGGAACAACGATAATTATCAGAGCTACGACGATCACGACGACAACATGGACATGGCCGACGACGGCGATTTCGGCGACGACGACGGCGGCAGCGATTACGCGTAGGGCTGTCCTGCAGCCTCGTAAAGCAAAACGGCCGCCCAAGAGGCGGCCGTTTTCATTCCAGTATCGTCGGGTGGGCAAGGCGACCGCGTGCCCACGCGCCCGTCACAGCACCACGACCTTGGTGCCGACATTGACGCGGCCGTAGAGGTCGATGACGTCCTCGTTGCGCATGCGGATGCAGCCGGAGGAGACATTGGTGCCGATGGTCCAGGGCTCGTTGGAGCCGTGAATGCGGTAGAGCGTCGAGCCGAGATACATCGCGCGGGCGCCGAGCGGATTCTCCGGGCCGCCCTCCATGTGCCTGGGAAGGTCGGGGCGGCGCGCGAGCATTTCCGCCGGCGGCGTCCAGGCCGGCCATTCGCGCTTGGCGGTGATCGATTTCACGCCGGACCAGGTGAAGCCGGGACGCCCCACGCCGATGCCGTAGCGCAGCGCGCGGCCGTTGCCCTCGACGAGATAAAGAAACTTGTTCGGCGTATCGACCACGATCGTGCCGGGATTTTCCTTGCCGGTATAGTCAACGATTTGTTTCTCGAATTTCGGATCGAGCGGACGCTGCCGCGGATCGACCGCCTCCTGCTGAAGCGCGCTTTGCTGATATCCCCCCGGCTGATATCCCCCTTGTTGATATCCGCCTTGATAGCCGTCTTGCATTTGCGGCTCGCCCATCGGGGGCAGGCGGCGCTGATCGTAGTAGCCCGGCTGCTGCTGATAGACCGGCCGTTCGGGCGCGTAAGCCGGACCGCGGCCCGGACCGTCGCCGAACAGAAACTCGATGAAGCCTCCGCCCATGTTGGAATTGGAAGCGACGCGCACCGGCGCCGGCGGCACGCGCGGCTGGTAGAGCACCGCGGGCGGATCGTTCGGCACCGTGTTGTCGAAGGCCGCGACGCGATCCGCGCCGGCCATGAAGGTGCAAGCGCTGCCGAGCAGCGCGACAGACATTTTCTTGAACATCGACGTACTCTGTACTGTTTCGTCTAGATCACATGCATCGTGGAGCCGGTGGCTGATCCGCGCCCGCGACGTGGTCAATAAAGGGCAAAAGCCGTTTTGTTTGGTAAACGCAAACGCCGTTTCGATTCACCACGCCGCGAGCGCGCCTGCAATT
>JAEYTQ010000097.1 GCA_023433965.1 Pseudomonadota bacterium
TCAATGGTCGCTCGCCGGCCTGTTCGACTTCGGCGATGTCCTCGCCGGATGGCGCGATTACGATCTGCTCGGCCCCAGCGCCTTCATGGCGGCGGGCCGGCCGGGGCGGGTGAGGAGCCTGCTCGAAGGTTTTGACTATGCGAAGCCGGACTTCGCGCTCAAGCGCCGGCTGATGGCCCTGATGCTGCTCCACCGCGCCAGCGACCTCAACGCGCACATCTGCATCGAGGGCTGGCAGGACCAGGCGAATGATCTGGTCGAGCTGCAGGAGCTGATCTGGCCGGGGTGAGTGCGCCCCTGCCTCGGATAGATAGATTCCTGTCGCGCCTCTCGAATGAGCTGACCTTACTATTAGCCTAATTTTTAGTCATTTGCCTGTCTTTGTATGCAATCGGAGGGCCGCCGCACTTGCCCGGCAGATCCCGTGGAAGCAAGTATTTCTTTTTATAACAACGGCTTAAGGCCACGGTAATGCTCCGTTAAGCCTTGGCACGAACCTTGCGAATCCGGTTCCAACGAAAACCATTGCGTTGGAGCGATTTCATGAAGCGTCGCGATTTCCTCAAATCCGTTTCCGGGTTGGCCGCCGGCGCGGCGCTTCCGGCCATGCCGTCCGTAATCTCCTCGGCCAGGGCCGATGCTCGCTCGGAGACGCTGTTGATCGTTTCGGAGGGCGGCCCGAACAATCTCGACATCCACGGCATCGGCACCAACGTGCCCGGATATGAGGTGTCCTGGAATTGCTACGACCGCCTCATCACCCACGAGATGAAGAGCGGGCCCGGCGGCGTGCCCTATTACGACCGCGACAAGTTCAAGGGCGAACTCGCCGAGGACTTCAAGATCGACGACATGTCGGTCACCTTCAAGCTGAAGAAGAACGCCAAATTCCACGACGGCACGCCCGTCACGGCAAAGGACGTGAAATGGTCGCTGGACCGGGCCGTCAGCGTCGGCGGCTTCCCCACCTTCCAGATGAGCGCGGGATCGCTGACCAAGCCGGAGCAGTTCGTCGTGGTCGACGATCACACCGTGCGGGTCGACTTCCTGAAGAAGGACAAGCTGACCATCCCCGATCTCGCCGTGATCGTGCCCTGCATCGTCAACTCGGAGCTGGTGAAGAAGCACGCCAGCGAGAAGGATCCGTGGGGCCTCGAATACACCAAGCAGCAGACTGCGGGCTCCGGCGCCTACAAGGTGGTGAAGTGGACGGCCGGGACCGAAGTGGTGATGGAGCGCAATGACGATTGGGTCGGCGGACCCTTGCCCAAGATCAAGCGCGTGATCTGGCGCATGGTGCCGCAGGCCGGCAACCGCCGGGCGCTGCTCGAGCGCGGCGATGCCGACATCTCCTACGAGCTTCCGTTCAAGGACTTCCAGGAGATGAAGGCGAACGGCAAGCTCAACGTGGTGTCGCTGCCGTTCTCCAACGGCATCCAGTACATCGGCATGAACGTGACCAAGCCGCCGTTCGACAATCCGAAGGTGCGGCAGGCCATGGCCTACGCGATGCCGTACCAGAAGATCATGGACGCGGTGCTGTTCGGGCTCGGCAACCCGATGTTCGGCGCGCCCGCGGACAAGCCCACCGAGGTCGCCTGGCCGCAGCCGCACAAGTTCAACACCGACATGGCGAAGGCGAAGGCGCTCTTGGCCGAAGCCGGCTACCCCAACGGTTTCGAGACCACGATCTCGTTCGACCTCAACTTCGCCGGTGTCAACGAGCCGCTCTGCGTGCTGGTGCAGGAGAGCCTCGCCCAGCTCGGCATCAAGACCACCATCAACAAGGTGCCCGGCGCCAACTGGCGCACCGAATTGAACAAGAAGGAGATGCCGCTCTTCACCAACGTGTTCTCGGGCTGGCTCGATTACCCCGAATACTTCTTCTACTGGTGCTATCACGGCAACAATTCCGTGTTCAACACCATGAGCTACAAGTCGGCGGCGATGGACAAGCTGATCGACGGCGCGCGCACGGCCGCCGCGAGCGGAGACAAGGCGGCCTACGACGCCGACGTGAAGGGCTTCGTCGATCTCGCCTTCACCGACATGCCGCGCATCCCGCTGTACCAGCCCTTCGTCAACGTCGCGATGCAGAAGAACATCAGCGGCTATCAATACTGGTTCCATCGGCGGCTGGATTACCGCGCGATGGCAAAGGGGTGAGCGATATGGGTGAGGTGAGCACGCTCTTCAAGCTCCCTCCCCCCTTGTGGGGGAGGGTTGGGGAGAGAGGTAGCCACGAACTCCGACCTCTCCCGGAGCCACCCCCCTCCCTAACCCTCCCCCACAAGGAGGGTGGGAACGCAGCGGCGCACGGAGCGCGATCTCGTTTCCAAGCAAAGCGCGAGAGGGCGTGCCCATGCTGACCATGATCGGCAAGCGCCTGATGTTCGCGATTCCCTCGCTGATCGGCGTCGTCATCGTCACCTTCCTGCTGACGCGCGCGCTGCCGGGCGATCCCGCCGCGTACTTCGCCGGTCCCGCGGCAACCAAGGAAGCCGTCGAGCAGATCCGCAAGAAGCTCGGCCTCGACAGGCCGCTGATCGAGCAATTCTTCCGCTACACCAACGATCTCGCCCGTGGCGATTTCGGCAACTCGCTCACGACCGGCCAGCCGGTCGCCGCCGAGATCCGCAACCGCCTGCCGGCCTCCGCCGAACTGACGCTGCTCGGCCTCATCGTCTCGGTCGTGATCGCGATTCCGCTCGGCGTGCTCGCCGCGACGCGGCCGGGATCATGGATCGACCATCTCTGCCGGGTCACCACCACCGCCGGCGTCTCGCTGCCGGTGTTCTTCACCGGCCTCGTGCTGGTCTACGTCTTCTACTTCCGCCTCGGCTGG
>JAEYTQ010000167.1 GCA_023433965.1 Pseudomonadota bacterium
TGTTGAAGGCGACGCCCGCCGCGCGGATGTCGTGGACGTAGAGCTTGCCGATCTGGTCGTCCTTGACCTTGCCGACATAGGCGGCGCGCCCCCCCAGGCTGCCGATGCCCACGATGGTGTTGGCGGCCGAGCCGCCCGAGACCTCCGTCGCCGGGCCCATGTCCTTGTAGATGGCGGCCGCGCGCGCCTCGTCGATCAGCGACATGCTGCCCTTGGCCATGCCATGCTTGGCCAGGAAGGCCTCGTCGGTCCGAACCAGCACGTCGAACAGCGCGTTGCCGATGCCGAGAACGTCATATTTCACGTCAGCCATTCACCTTGATCCTGTTTGCCGGATTGCGATCCCCGCGGAAATCCGCTTCCTGTCGGCCCGAAATCAAGCTCGCGGCCTATCACGACCGGGCATCGGCGGGCAAGCAACGGTATTCTCGAGAGCATGATCCGTTCCTTTCTCACCGTCTCGACCGGCACGCTGGCCTCGCGGCTGCTGGGTTTTGCCCGCGATTCCCTGATCGCGGCGCTGCTCGGCACCGGCGCCGTGGCGGACGCGTTTCTGGCGGCGTTTCAACTCGTCAACGTGGTGCGCCGGCTGCTCAGCGAGGGCGCGCTCAACGCGGCGCTGATCCCGGCCTGGCTGCGGAGCCGCGACCGCGACGGGACGGCGGCCGCGGCGGCATTCGCCGGACGCGTGCTCGGCACCGTCAGCACGGCCCTGATCGCGACCTCGATCGTCATTGCGCTCGTGATGCCGCTCATCATCATGATCATCGCGCCTGGATTCGTCGGCAGCGGCACGCTCGATCTGGCCGTGGCCAACGCGCGGCTGATGCTGCCCTATCTCGCCTTCGCCGGGCCCGTCACCGTGCTGATGGGACTGCTCAATGCGCAGGGACGCTTCGCCCTCACCGCCTTCTCTCCGCTGCTATTCAATATCGCGCTGATCGCCGCGATCGCGATGCTGCTCGTCGGGCATGCAGATGCGGCCTTCGCCGCTTGGTTCCTGGCGGCCACCGTCGGCATCGCCGGGGCGCTGCAACTCGCGATGCTGCTGTCGCAGCGAAGCTCGCGCCTTGCGACACCACTGCGCGTCAGCTTCGACCGGGAGATGCGGGCGTTCTTCGCCAAGGCCATTCCTGGCATGATCGCAAGCTCGGGCCCGCAATGGCTGATGGTGGCGGGCGCGATCATCGCGTCGGCGACACCCTCCGCGGTGTCCTGGCTCTATTTCGCCAACCGCCTGATCGAACTGCCGCTCGGCATCGTCGGCGTCGCCATGGGGACGGTGCTTGTACCCGAGCTGACGCATGCCGTCGCTAGCTCCGATCGCGACGCCGTGGGGCATGCCGAATCCCGCGCGCTGGAGCTTGCGGCCGGGCTGGCGCTGCCGGCGACGCTCGGCCTGATCGTCTTGGCCGAGCCGATCGTCCGCCTGCTGTTCGAGCATGGCGCGTTCGGCGCGGAAGACAGCATTGCGACCGCACACGCGCTGATGTGGCTCGCGCTGGGACTGCCGGCGCATGTGCTGATCAAGGCGCTCGCACCGGCCTTCTATGCCCGCGGCGACACGATGACGCCGTTGCGCGCGACCGCGACAGGCCTCGTGGTGACCGTCGCGCTCGCGCTGTTGCTCAGCCATGCCTTCGGTACGAGCGGGATCGCGGCAAGCATCGCGGCCGGCGCCTGGTGCAGCACGCTCGCGCTGCTTCGCAAGAGCACGAACGAATTCGGCTTCTCGCTCGACGCGAGCGCCCGCACGCGGCTGCCGCGCATCGTGCTTGCCGCGATCGCCATGGGGGCCCTGCTCTGGCTGACGACGGGTCTGGTGCCTGCCGAGAGCCACGGCTTGATCCGGTTCATCGCGCTGGGTGTGCAGATCGCGGCCGGGATCGTCGTCTACGGCCTGCTGCTGCAGCTCCTCGGGGCCGCCTCCTGGCACGAGGCGGTTCATGCGTTGAAACGGCCCCGTCACTAGAGTGCACTTCTCCCATGGGGAGAGGTGGAAATACCTTGACGGGGCAGCGCCGCTGTTGGAAACGACGGCCGAATACCTATGGGAAGGCTGACCATGCCATTCGTTGAACGGGTCTTTTCCGGCGTCCAGCCGACGGGCAATCTGCACCTCGGCAATTATCTCGGCGCCATCGTCAACTTCGTGAAGATGCAGGAAACCCACAACTGCATCTATTGCGTCGTCGACATGCACGCGATCACGCAAGGCGTCGACGTCTGGGGCGGACCGGCCGAGCTCACCCGCAACACCCGCGAGGTGACCGCGGCGTTCATCGCGGCAGGCATCGACCCCAAGAAGCACATCGTGTTCAACCAGAGCCAGGTCTCCGGCCATGCCGAGCTTGCCTGGATCTTCAACTGCGTCGCGCGCATGGGCTGGCTCGGCCGCATGACCCAGTTCAAGGAGAAGGCCGGCAAGGACCGCGAGAACGCGTCGGTCGGGCTGTTCGACTATCCGGTGCTGATGGCGGCCGACATTCTCTTGTACCGCGCTACCCACGTGCCGGTCGGCGAGGACCAGAAGCAGCATCTCGAGCTCTCGCGCGACATCGCGCAGAAGTTCAACAACGATTTCGGCGATTCCATCCGCGCCCAGGGCAACGATGACGGGCTGTTCTTCCCGCTGCCGGAGCCGCTGATCACGGGACCGGCGACGCGTGTGATGAGCTTGCGCGACGGCACCAAGAAGATGTCGAAGTCGGAAGCCTCCGACAATTCGCGCATCAACCTGACCGACGACGCCGACACCATCGCGCAGAAGATCCGCAAGGCGAAGACCGATCCGGAACCGCTGCCGACCGAGGAGAAGGGTCTCGAAGCCCGCCCCGAAGCCGACAATCTCGTCGGCATCTTCGCCGCGCTGTCCGGCCGCTCCAAGGCCGACGTGCTCAGGGATTTCGGCGGCGGCCAGTTCTCCAGCTTCAAGAACGCGCTGGCGGAGCTGTGCG
>JAEYTQ010000468.1 GCA_023433965.1 Pseudomonadota bacterium
AGCGTTAACAATTGTGGCGGAGATGAGCTGTGGACGAACGAGTCCTGGCTTGTGGACGGACTCGGGACCCCGTTGCGCAGATTCCGCAAATCACATCACTTGATCCGCGACAGGCCCGCGCTGATCCGAGGGGATCGCAGCAGCGACGTTGAGGGAGCGTGCCGGGCCGACCGCGTGCGTATCAAGGACAACAAGAAGGCAAGAGGTCGAGACGGCATGTCCCTGCTCGAAGGCACCATCGATTCCAGAAGCCATCCGCTCGCGGTGGTCGAGGATATCGCTGCCAGCAACAACTGGCCGTTCGAACGCTCCGGCGAGGACGAACTCACGATTGTCTCCAAGGGACAATGGACCGACTACCAGCTCTCCTTCACCTGGATGGGCGAGATCGAGGCGCTGCATCTGGCCTGTGCCTTCGACATGAAGATTCCGCTCGCACGCCGCGGCGAGGTGCAGCGGCTCGTCGCTGCCGTCAACGAGCAGCTGTGGGTCGGCCATTTCGATCTGTGGACCAATACCGGCATGGTCATGCATCGCCAGGCCCTGGTGCTGCCCGGCGGCCTCACCGCCTCGACCGCGCAGTGCGAAGCCATGCTCGCCGGCGCCATCCACGCCTGCGAGCGCTACTTCCCGGCGTTCCAGTTCGTGGTGTGGGCCGGCAAGACTACGGCCGAGGCCATGGACGCCGCGATGTTCGACACGGTCGGAGAGGCGTAGGGGCTCTCACAGCGTTGGAGAGCCAACGCTCCCCTGCGCACGTCATCCCGGACAAGCGGACACCAAGCGCGCGCAGATCCGGGATCCATACCGCGTGATGTCGCTTGGCACGCGGCTTGTTGCCGACACCCCGATCCACTAGAACCGCCTGTGGTTATGGATTTCCCGCCCCCGTGCGCAATTGCGCACTAGGCGGGGATGACTCCTGAGTGTGTGGCAGCAGCGATGGCAAACAACCCCCTCCAAGACATCACCGGCACCATCCTGCTTGCCGGCGCCGGCAAGATGGGCGGCGCGATGCTGACCGGGTGGCTTGCGGGCGGGCTCGACCCGCGCCGCGTCGCGGTGATCGATCCGCACGTCTCGCCTGAGATCACCGCGCTTGCCGCAAGGGGCGTCGCGCTCAATCCCGACGTCACGACCATCGGGGGGATCGACACGCTGGTGGTCGCGGTCAAGCCGCAGATGTTCCGCGAGGCCGGCCCGAAGCTGAAGCAATTCGTTACGGACGGGACCTCGGTGGTCTCGATCATGGCGGGCACCACGATCGCCTCGCTCGAACAGGTCTGCGGCGGCGCCGTGGTGCGCGCGATGCCGAACACGCCGGCTGCGATCGGCCGCGGCATCACCGTGGCCGTTGCGGCAAGCAAGGTGAGCGCCGCCCAGCGCGCGGTGGCCGATGCACTGCTGCGCGCCACCGGCTCGGTCGAATGGGTCGAGGATGAGGGCCTCATGGACGCCGTGACCGCCGTGTCCGGCTCGGGTCCGGCCTATGTGTTCCTGCTCGCCGAGGAGCTGGCGCGGGCCGGCGTCGAAGCCGGACTGCCAGAAGCGCTCGCAACCAGGCTCGCACGCGAAACCGTCGCGGGCTCCGGCGAACTTCTCCACCAGTCGGACCTTCCCTCCGCGACGCTGCGCCAGAACGTCACCTCGCCCGGCGGCACCACCGCCGCCGCGCTCGGCGTGCTCCAGGGCGAGCCGGGCCTGCGCGAGCTGATGATCCGCGCGATTGCCGCGGCGACGCAGCGGTCGAGGGAATTGGCGAAGTAGTTGATCCTCATGGTGAGGAGGCGCGAAGCGCCGTCTCGAACCATGAAAGGCCCGGCTCTCGCCCGCAGCCATCCTTCGAGACGACCGCTACCCGGTCTCCTCAGGATGAGGGCAGAGAAGGCGGAAGCTAAGTCGCCCCCAACCGCTTGTTGAACATCTCGACATTGACGAGACCGCGGGCGTGGCGGCCTTCGCCGAGCTTGCGCGTGCCCTCGAACGCTTCGACCTCGAAGCGGATGACGCGGCGCTCGACGGCGACGACCTTTGCCGTGGTCCGCACGGTGGCCCCGACCAGCGCGGCGGCGAGATGGCGGATGTCGACCTCGGTGCCGACCGTGACCCAGCCCGGCTGGAGCGCCGAGCGGATCGCATCGCCCGCCGTCATCTCCATCTCCAGGATCATCATCGGCGTCGCGTAGACAAAGGGCATGCCTGATACGAAATGCCCGACCGTGCGCTCCACCGGGACCACCAGCGTGCGCTCGGCGCTCATGCCTGTTGTGATGAAGTCGCGTGCGTCCATGGTGCTTGCCCGTAATTCCGGGACGGCGCATAGCGCCGAACTATGGTGCGCGGTTGCGCACCAGAGAATCCAGAAGTTTGCGGCACGAGATTCCGGGGTTCGCGCTTCGCGCGCCCAGGAATGACGCTAACGCGTCATTTCTTCGCCGCCGCCGCGCGCTCCACGAAGGTCTTGCCGCCCTTCATCTTGTGGCGGAGCGGGGCTTCGTTGATCTGGATGACGACCGCGTCGGCGTCGACGCCGAGATTCTTCACCAGCGCCTGGGTGATGTCGCGCATCATGCCGGCCTTCTGCTCGTCGGTGCGGCCTTCGGCCATGCTGATGGTGATCTCAGGCATTCTTCTCTCCCTGCTGCTCTGGTGCTGCCGTCATGGCCGGGCTTGTCCCGGTCATCCAACGTTCTTCTCTATCAAACAAGACGTGGCTGCCCGGGACAAGCCCGCGCAAGACGATTGGGGCGAATAGCTAGCCCCACTTCACGTCATGGCGCGCCAGCACTTCGCGCACCTTGGCGACGAGGTCGACCTCGCTGCACGAGAACTGTGCCGGCCGGCTCTCGCGCCATTCCTGGTTGGAGGCGATCGCAGCCGCCGCCTTGGCACCCTCGATCAGGTCCTTGACCTCCACCTCGCCGCGCGCCTTTTCATCTGACCCCTGGATGATGACGCAAGGCGAGTTGCGGCGGTCGGCATATTTGAGCTGGTTGCCCATGTTCTTGGGGTTGCCGAGATAGAGCTCGGCGCGGATGCCGGCGGTGCGCAAGGATGCGACCATCTTCTGGTAATCGGCGACGCGGTCGCGGTCGAACACGGTCACGACGACGGGGCCGAACTCCGGCTTGGTGTCGAGCTTGCCGAGCAGCGTCAGCGCGGCCTGCAAGCGCGACACGCCGATCGAGAATCCCGTTGCCGGCACCGGCTCGCCGCGGAAGCGCGAGACGAGGCCGTCATAGCGGCCACCGCCACCGACCGAGCCGAAGCGCACCGGCCGGCCCTTCTCGTCCTTGGTGTCGAGCAGCAGTTCGACCTCGTAGACGGGGCCGGTGTAATATTCGAGGCCGCGCACGACCGAGGGATCGATTTTAATGCGATCCGCACCATAACCGGACGCCGTCACCAGCTTGGCAATCTCTTCCAGCTCGCTCACGCCGGCCTGACCGATCGCACTCTTGGCGAGGTAGGCTTCGGCAGCGGCAATCGCCTCTTTCCAATCCTCGCGCGGCTTGGTGATGGCGAGAACGACGTCGGCTTCAGCCGCGCTCAGATTTGCGCCTTTGGTAAAGTCGCCCTTGCCTTCTTCGCCGCCATCCCATCGTCCGGGCCCGAGCAGCTTGCGCACCTCGTCGGCGGAGAATTTGTCGAGCTTGTCGATCGCACGCAGCACCGTGAGCCTGCGGCCGGCGTTCTCGTCACCAGCAAGCCCGATGGCTTCCAGGACGCCGTCGAGCACCTTGCGGTTATTCACCTTCACCACATACTGGCCGCGCGCGATGCCGAGCGCCTCCATCGTGTCCGCCGCCATCATGCAGATCTCCGCGTCCGCCGCCGGCGTCGCCGAGCCGACCGTGTCGGCATCGAACTGCATGAACTGGCGGAAGCGGCCGGGGCCGGGCTTCTCGTTGCGGAAGACGTAGCCGACGCGATAGCTGCGGTAGGGCAGGACCAGCGCATCGGTGCCGTAGCGTTCGCCGACATAGCGCGCCAGCGGCGCGGTCAAATCGTAGCGCAGGCTGATCCACTGCTCGTCGTCGTCCTGGAACGAGAACACGCCCTCGTTCGGACGATCCTGGTCGGGCAGGAACTTGCCGAGCGCGTCGGTGTATTCCATCGCCGGCGTCTCCACCGGCTCGAAGCCGTAGAGCTCGTAGACGGCGCGGATTTTCTCGACCATCTCGCGCGTCGCCCGGATCCCGGCGGGATCGCGATCCTCCAGCCCGCGCGGCAGGCGAGCCTTCAGCTTCTGGGATTTTTTGGGTTTCTCGGCCATGCGCGGCGTTTACCAGCCGGGGCGCGAGGCGGCAACGGGTGTTGGAGGGGAACGTCATGCCGGGGAGATGCGCAAGCATCGAACCCGGAATGACGCCCTACATTCACGGCTGCTCCATCCGTGCCCTCAGCGCGTCCGCGTCCGCCTTCGGCAGCGATTTCAGCGTCGGCCTGATGGTCTCGCCGCCGACGATCTTGCCGTTGCGCATGAACATCCAGTCCGAGACGTCGGCCTCGGCGAACTTGACCTTGTCGCCGGCCCGCTTGCCCGGCATGTCGCGCGGCTCGTTGGCGAAGACGCCGGCCAGGGTCCCGTCGGGCTGCTTCTTCACCTCGCCGATCCAGATGTGCTCCCCGCCCTTGCGGGTCGGGAAGCGCACCTTGAGGGCGTGCCCGGCCTCGGACGGCTTCGGCGATTCATAGGAGGCCCAGAAGGTCGGGAGCGTGGCACGGGCGCGCGTGATCGCGGCGTTCATCTCGGGATCGGAGGTGCGCACATCGACGATCGGCGAGCGATCTTGCGCGATGACCTCGTGCGCCGGGCCTATGGTCAGGATGCCGAAGACGGAGACGCCAGTGATTGCGGCGAGAACGGCCCACTTGATGGGCTGCGAGAGCTGTGTTGCCATGATCGCGATATCCAGGATGCCTCGATGTATCCTGGCTTTGTCGCCGAGTTATGGCGGCGCGTTCACTGCATGATAAGCCGCAAGCATTGCACGTTTCCCCTCTCCTCATCAGAAAGGGGAAACGTTTCGACTTCGATCAAAACACCTTGCGGATCCAATTGTGCGGATCGTTGGTGCGGCCGTACTGGATGTCAACGAGTTGCTTGCGCAGGCTCATGGCGACGGGGCCGGCGGCACCGCCCGAAATCTCGAAGTCGCCGCTCACCGAGCGCACCTTGCCGATCGGCGAAATGACGGCGGCCGTGCCGCAGGCAAAGGCTTCCTTCAGGCGGCCCGAGGCTGCATCCTTGCGCCACTGCTCGATCGAATAGGGCTCCTCGCGCACGGTCTTGCCGGCATCGCGGGCCAGCGTGATGATGGAATCGCGGGTGATGCCGGGCAGGA